>JBEBJC010000123.1:0-13501 GCA_040080105.1 Myxococcota bacterium | reverse complement strand
CGGCGGGCGCAGCCACGGCCGAGGCGGGGGCCGACGGGAGGGTGACCGCGAAGGTGGACCCCGCCCCGGGCGCGCTGCGGACCGAGATCGCGCCGCCGTGGGCCCGCACGATCCCGCGCACCGCCGCCAGGCCGAGCCCCCGCCCGTGCACCTTGGTGGTGAAGAACGGGTCGAAGATCCGATCCATGGTCTGCGCCGTCATCCCCGCGCCGGAGTCCGACACCTCCAGCCGCACCGTCCCGGGCTCGGCCGACGCGCTCACCACCACCCGGCCGCCGGCCTTCCCGATCGACTCGGCCGCGTTGACCACCAGGTTCATCAGCACCTGCCGCAGCTGCGCCGGGTCCGCCAGCACCGGGGGCAGCTCTGCCGCGAGCTCGACCGCGAGCTCCACGCTCCCCGCCATCGACACCTGCAACAGCTCGCGCAGATCGCGCACCAGCTCGTCGACCCGGACCGGCTCGCGCCGCTCGATCGTGGACGCCGAGTACGACAACAGGCTCCGCACGAGCTCGGCCGCCCGCAACGTGCCGCGCTCCGCCCGCTCGATCGACGCGAGCGCGTGCTCGCCGTCGCCGAGCCGCAGGCGGGACAGCTCGAGGTTGCCGAGGATCGTGGCGAGCAGGTTGTTGAAGTCGTGCGCGATGCCGCCCGCCAGCACCCCGAGCGTCTCGAGCTTCTGCGCCGCCAGCAGCGCCTCCTCCGCCCGCCGCTGGTCGGTGATGTCCTCACACGCGATCAGGGCGTGCGCCGCGCCGTCGGGACCCGCGCCCACCCGGATGATCTCGCGCACCCACAGCGACGATCCGTCCCGGCGGAGCTTGCGGAACGTCACCCGCTGGAGCCGCTCGGGCACGGCGAACGCGCGCTCGAGCGCCGCGCTGGTGCTGGCCAGGTCGTCGGGGTGGACCAATGTTTGGAGCGCCATCCCCACCAGCTCGTCGAGCGTGTACCCGAGGTGCTCACACGCGTACCGGTTCGCCGAGACCACGCGTTGGTCCTGGCCGACGGTGAAGAACAGCGCCGGGGTGGCGTCGTACAGCGTCCGGTACCGGCTCGCGGTCAGCCGGAGCGCCGCGCGCTGCTCGAGCAGCTCCACCGCGGGCTCCAAGATCCCGACCGCGACCTCGGCGAACGCCCGCTCCTCCTCGTCCCACCGGCGCCGTTCGCGGGTTCGGTTCAGCACGAGCATCAGACACTCGCCGTCGCGTCGGGCGAACGGGAGCCACAGCAGCGCCCGGATCGACATCCCGTCGTGCAACAACCCGTGGGCGCCGTCGGCCACCAGCGCCGAGGCCGGGGCGTCGTCGTAGCTCTCGACCGGCTCGCCGGTCCCGAGGAGCCCCTCGGCCGTGCGGGCGAACGCCGCGAGCGGGTAGATCGCGCGGGTCGGGCCGGCCCCGGTGACCGGGTGGAGCCACTCGTGTAGGCCGGCGGCGATGCCTTCGCGGCTCGACAGGCGGTACACCAGCACCCGGTCGACGTCGGTCGCCTGCCCCACGAGCTCGGTCGCGCGGACCCACAGCTCGGTGGGCTCGTCCACGCACACCACCGCCTTCGCCAGCCGGCCGAGCGCGCGGGTGAACCGGACCGAGCGCGCGGTCACCCGGCCACCCCGAGGGCGGAGGGCGAGGTCGGGTTCCAGAGGGGGAGAGAAGACGTCGAGCGCGGCCACGAACGATGCGAGCAATCCCAGTCGTCGTGGTCGCGCCCGACGGTGTTCCACCACCCGCTCTCACCTTCACCGGCCGAGCGGCACACGGAGGCGACGGATTGTTTCGCGTTGTTTCGGCGGGAGGGGAGCCCGCCGAACGAGGGAATTCCGCAGGACGAAGTCCGAGGACCAACAGTTCTCGGGGGGAATGGCCTCACGAGGAGGCGCCTTCGGACCTGTGGATCGCTCGCTCCAACAGCATCGAGGCGATGTTCAGATCCTGGTCCCGTCGCACCACCGACGGGCCGCCCGCAGGGGGAGACCGCCGAAGTTCGGCGAGCGTACCACGCGCCCGGGTGAGGGAGAACCCCCGATCGGTCGATCCCGCGCGCGCCCGCGCGAGCTCGACGATCCGGGCGGCGACCTCGCGCAGCGGCAGCTCCGTCGCCACAGCCTCGAGGTGGGCCGCCGCCGCGTCGACCTGGTCGTCGTCGGCCTGCACGGCAGCCAGGTGGAGCTCCAGCGCGTCGCGCATCGGGCCTGCCGCCACCTCGTCGAGCAGCCGGCGAAACGCCTGGATCGCGGCGTCGTGTCGACCGAGCAGGTGCCACACCACCGCGAGGTTCGCGAGGTCGATCGACCGATACACCGGGTCGGTCGACGCGTGGTACGCCTCGGACAGCGCGACCTCGGCGTCCTCCGCCCTGCCGGCCTCGACCCACACCAGCGCCAACAGCCGCCGCATCAGCCGCGCCCGCTCGTCCTCGCCGAGCGCCTCGTACCCGGCGCCTGCGTCGACCAGCAGCCGCTCGGCGACCGCAAAGTCGGCGCGTTGGCGCGCGATCTGCGCGAGCCACCACCACCCGTCCCACTCGCCGCGCCGGAGGTTCAGCTCCCGCGCCCACGCGAGCGACGCGCGCACCCGGGCCTCGGCCGCGTCGAGCTCGCCACGCTCCAGGTGCACGCCGGCGAGGTCGCGGTGCAGGTGGTACGACCGGAGCGGGTCACCGAGCTCGAGCAGGCTGACGCGGACCGCCTCGAGCTCGGCCACCGCGTCGGCCTCGCCGCGAGTGATCCGCCCCTTCGCGAGGTACCGCAGCACGTCGAGCTCGCCGATCCGGTCTCCGGCGGCGCGGAACGTGTCGAGGGCCTCCCGCAGCGGCGCCTCGGCGTCGGCCCCGCGCCCGGCGTCGACCCACGCGGAGGCCCGCTCCCGCAGGACCTGGGCCCGCCCCACCCCCGACGCTTCGCCGAGCGCGCGGGCCAGGTGCTCGTCGGCCTCTGCCCACCGGCCGTGCAGCCGGGCCCGCTCGCCCAGCGCCAGCCGGAGCTGGGACCGCAGCGCTGGCGGGACTTGGTCGTCGGGCCGGCCCGCGTACTCCGCGCACAACGTGTCGATCATCGACCGGGGGCCCTCGATCTGCAGCAGCGGCACCAGCACGATCGCCGCCCGGGCCTGAACCGACGCCGGAAGCGCGCGGGTGTGGACGATCTGCAGATCGTCGCGCAGCTCGCGCAGCTCGGCCAGCGCCTCGACCAGCGTGGACCCGCGCAGCCGGGCCACCGCCGCCTCGCCGCGCCGCACCACCACCTCGGCGTGCCGCAGCGACGCCGCTTCGAGCTGCCCCGCGAGGATCAACTTCTCGCGCGCGTAGTCGCGGATCCCCTCGAACTGCCGCCACCGGTCGCCGACCCGGTCGAGCAACGACCGCGCGGCGAGCTGGTGCAGCGCATGGGCGGGCTCGGGCACGGTGAGCACCTCCGCCGCCAACCCCGCGCTGAACGCGCGCGCGAACACCGCGCACTGGGCCAGCGCGCGGCGACCGGATTCGTCGAGCAGGTCCCACGACCAGTCGAGCGCGCCCCGGAGCGAGCGGTGCGGGCTCACCGCGTCGGCGGGCGGCCGGACGAGCCAGTTGAGCCGGTCACCGAGCCTCGACACGAGCTCGTCCACCGTGAACTCGCCCGCGCGCGCCGCGGCGAGCTCGAGCGCGAGCGGGAGGCAGTCGAGCCGCTGCACCAGGGTGCGGACCGACTCCGACCGCGGGTCGAGCGCGGGTGCGCCTGCCCGGCCCACGAACAGCCGGGCGGCGGCGTCGACCTCGAGCGGCCCCACGTCCACGCACCGCTCGAACGGCAGCCCGAGGGCGTGGCGGCTGGTGGCGACGAACCGCACCGCCGGCGCCTGGCGGATCATCGCCTCGAGCGCGGCGGTGTGCTGGGTGACCTGGTCGAAGTTGTCGAGCAGGATCAGCGTGCCGGCGGGCTTGCGCGCGAGCACCCGCCCGATGCGCAGGGCGGGGTCGGTCGCCGGCCCCTGCTCGATGCCGAGCGCGGTCTCCATCGCGCGCACGATGCCCTGCTCGGCGAGCGCACACGACAGGTCGCAGAACCACACCTCGGCCGCGGGCTCGCGGTCGAGCAGGCGCAGCCCGGCCTCGTACACCAGGCGGGTCTTCCCGATGCCCGCGGGGCCCCGCACGGTGACCAGCGGCGGGGAGTCGCGCAACGCCGCCAGCAGCTCCTCGACCTCGGGTCGGTCGATGAACGGCGTGCGCGGGGGGCGGGTGTTCGTGCGCGACGTTCGGTCGACCGCGAGCGGAACGAGCCGCAGCGCCCCGTCGTGGCTCACCACGATCGCCGGCCGCTCCGGGTCGTCGCCGAGGCGGTCGCGCAGGCGCCGGAGCGCGGCGCTGAGGCTGCGCTCGTGTTTCCCGCGCCCCCACACGTCCCGGGTGAGCCGCTCGCGCGGGACGGCCCCCCCGGCGGCGAGCTGCTCCAGCAGGTCCACGTCGAGCTTGCCCAGCGGGTGCGCCGCCCCGCTCAGGTCGACGAACTCCCGACGGTCGAGGTCGATCTTGCCAGTGGCGACGAGGATCGGGGGCCGGAGCGACGGGGCGGGCGCCGCGGGCGCGGTCGGGGCGTCCGTCCCGACGAACCGGTACCCGACGCCGCGCACCGTGCGCACGTGGTACGGCTGGTCGGCCTCGCCGAGCTTGGCCCGCAGGCGCGCCACCGCGATGTCGATCGCGCGCGGGGTTCCGGCGCTGCCCACGGCGCGCTGCAGCTCGTCGCGCGCCACGTCGTGGCCCGCCCGGCCGACGAGGTACCGCAGCAGCGCGCCCTCGGTCTCGGTCAGCGGGACCACCTCGCCCTCGCGGCTGACCGTCAGCCAGGTGAGGTCGACCGTCGCTGTCTTGAGCTGCAGGACCGACACGTGTGGTGCTCCGCGGAACCCCAGGCTAACCGCCTCCCGGACAGATAGGGGGAGCCCCATGATCGGGCGACGGACAGCTTTGGTGGCGGCGGCGGTGTCGGCAGCGGTGGTGGCGGCGCCGGTGGTGCTGCTCGGGTGGACGTTCTCGGGCGGCGGCGAGGTGATCGACGGCCAGGAGCTCCCCGGAGGCGCGCGGGTGGTCCAGGACGGCTACGTCTCGGCGTTCCTGCTCGAGCTCCCCGAGGGGGGAGCGGCGCTGGTCGACGCCGGCAACGACCCCGAAGGCGCGGCGATCCGGGCCGCGCTCGCGCAGCGCGGGCTGTCCGAGGGCGACGTGGTCGCGCTGCTCCTCACCCACGGGCACGCCGACCACACCGCCGCGTGCGCCCGGTACCCGAACGCCACCGTGTACGCGGCGAGCGAGGAGCTCCCGCTGCTCGCGGGGGAGGTCGGGGCCCGCAGCCCGGTCGGCCGCCTGTTCGGGGCTCACCCGAGCCCGTGTGCGGCGCCGGTGGGGGTGCGCGACGGGCAGGTGCTGCCGATCGGCGGGGTCGAGGTGACCGCGTACCTGGTGCCCGGCCACACCCGCGGGAGCACCGCGTGGCTGGCGGGCGGCGTGTTGTTCTTGGGAGACAGCGCGGACGCCACCGCGGACGGCCGCCTGCTCGGGTCGAAGTGGCTGTTCAGCGACGACACCGACGAGAACGCGCGCTCGCTGCGCGCCCTGTCGGATCGGCTCGCGCGCGACCACGCCGACGTGCGCGCGCTCGCGTTCGCCCACACCGGCACGCTCGGCGGCCTCGGTCCCCTCACCGCGTTCGCTGCGGCGCCCTGAGCGGGCCCAAAGGCGCAGCGCATCATGGCTGGCGGGGTGGCCCTTCGAGCGTGATTCTGACCTGTGTTGGCTCGGCTGGGGCGATCTCGGTCCGAAGGATCTGATCCAAGCACCGGGTCGTGTCGGTGGGCGCGTCCCACGGGGCGAAGGTCCATCGATCGGCGTTCCAGGTCGCCACGGTGCGCGAGGTGCCTTGGTGCGCGGCCACGGTCAGGTGGCATCGCCAAGCCGCTGCGGTCAGCGCCTCCTGCCAGGTACGAGGTGTCATCAGGCCCAAGGCCCCGAGGCGGGCCGCAACGTCTCGCAGCTCGTACTGGCGCGTTTCACAGTGGAGCTTCCAGTCGGGCTCGGCCGTGGTGCATTCCTTTTCGATCGTCGAACGGAGGCGCTCGGACCAGGCAAGCGCACGGTCCCAGTCCTCAAGCTGGACTGAGCGGTTCAACGCCCAGGTGGTAAGCGCGAGGTCACTCGTGGCCGAACTGGTCGGAACCAATTCGAAAGCATCTACCAAGTCCAAAACGTCCGACGAGGTAGATTCGAACTGCCTCGTAACGTACATCGCAGCCTGCTCACGGATCTGAGGGGATTCGATGGCCCCAAGTAGCGCGGCGACGTCGCCGCCGTCGGGGTACCCCCCTCTCGGCATACCAGCTCGCAACAAGGCGAACTTAGCATGGTCCGAGATGGGATGCTCGGGCCACTTCATTGCGACCTGCTCTGCGAGTTCGCGAAGCTGATCAAGCTCCTGAAATGGATAGTCGGGAAGTTCCATGATGCGCCTTCGCTCGCTCGCTCCAACGGAGGCCCAATCCTCCCCTTGTGGCAGCTGCGCGGCAAGGTATTCGCTCCACTCTAGTTCGAACGCCACCTCGGACTCTACCCAGGTCGAGTAAAGTGAGAGGAGCGCTGCCTCAGGTGACGACGTGTTAGTGGCGCCACCACCAGCAAACCCTTCCGCGCGGGCAGCCCGAAGGAGGTCTGGTGGTGGATTGCGGTAGTCGAACCTGGTGTCAGACATTCGCCGCAGCTCCACTGCCGTAGCGGACTCATTGAAGCGGTCCATATGCCAATCCCCGCCCTCCGCGTCTGGCCAGACAGCGCCAAACGCGACTGACGGCCAGCTGATGGTGTATCGAGCCTGCCTTAGGTCGCGAACCCAGATGTGAAGCGAGGATTCGATGACAGGGCGACCCGAAGCCCTCCCGGGACTTGGCGCCGCTGGGGAGGCCGAAGCAGAGGGCAACGGCGCCGGAGTGGACGTTGGCAGCGAAGCCCCCCACCAGCTGTCAACAGATCCAATATTGACAAGCCAGCATCCCAACAGGACGACTAGCAATAGAAGGACAATGAAGGCTCTCAACCGCGCTCCATGCATACTCGCCCGCATCGAGAGCCCCCAATCTGGTGCCTGACATCGCTACGGCGTCTGGGTGACACCGGGCTGGAACTGGAAGTCCTCTCCGGTATCGTCACCGCAGGAGGCGCTACAGTCGGTGTCCTCGCAGTCCTGTCCGGTAGCCGTGAAGGGGGGCGGTCCGGCGCAGTCCAACGAGCAGTCGGAGCAGCCGTGCCCGCCGTTGTCGCCGGTCGGCGGTTCGTTCGGGTCGTTACACCCCTCGGGGCCGGACCAGAAGCATCCGGTGCTGGCTGAGCTGATCACCACCGCGTCGTCCTCGATCACCAGCCGGCTGTTCCAGCTCGCTGCCGACAGCGGGATGTTCGTTTTGATCTCGTGGACGTTGAAGAGCCCGGCGTGCCCTGAGTGGACCACGTCCGTGTGCGTCGCCAAAACCGCTCCGGTCGAGTTGAAGAAGCGGGTCTGGATGCTCACGGTCGTGGAGGCAGAGAGGGCGCGCCCCGCGACCTCGAACGTAAGGGTGTCGTACGGGAGAATCACATCTCCGCCGAGTTCGATCATTGAGGTCGCCGTCGCGGAGGCGCCGATCGACAAGACGGGAATGGAGGCGGGGGTGGCGACTCCGAACACATCGGTGGAGCCCCACACATCATTCGGGAGGCAGCCCCCGTACCACTCGGTGCCACAGCCCGTGCTGCTGGTGCTGGTGAGGTCCAGCTCTGCAGCGCCAGCGACGGGGAGGAGTGCGAGAAGGGTCAAAAGCATGGCTGTTCCTAGGCCTAGGCCTAGGGGGTGCGGTTAGGTTGCGACCGTCGCCACAACTCGACGGCAAAGCATTATTGCACCTGGCCCGACCAGTCGCAAGGCGAATTCTCCAGTCTTGGCGAAACGCCTGAACGGCAATCGCTCGAACCGCCTGGGGCGAGCATCCGACGGATAGGTCGGCGAACGGTTCGGATTCGGGTCCCATCCATCCGCAACGGCAGCATGGCGCCGGTTTCGAGTAGAGGTGGACCTGGCGGCACCAACGAGCGGCGGCGGCGGCGGCGGCGGCGGTGACTCCTCCGTGTGCCTCCAGTCCTCCGTGGTGAAATCCGGGACGAGGATCGCCGCGGTACGGAAGCACTCCACCACATCACCTGTCCAGGGCGCCTACTCGAACAGGATCAGGTGCGGGAGCCGCTTGAGCTTCGGCATCTCGTCCAGGAACCGCCGGCGCTCGGTCTCGAACAGCGAGTCGAGCCTGCGCTGGCGCTCCTCGGTCTCGAGCACCACCATGTCGCGCAGGGTCTCGCGCTCGATCCGATCGCGCTCGGTGTCGAACTGCCGCAGCACGTCTTGCTGCTCGGCCAGCCACTGCTCGCGCAGCCGCATGAAGATCGCGCGCACCGCGTAGCCGACCTCACCCGTGCCGAACGTGAGGTACATCACCGCGTTCACCAGCGGCGTGCCGTTGTCGAGCAGGCCGATCACCACCTCGCGCACGCCGAGCTCGACCGCGACGAACGCGATCGCGTTCGCCACCGCCACCGCGTCTTCGACCTCGATCACGAAGTCGTTGCCCTCAGGGGTGACCCGGATCTTGATCGGGGTCTGGAACTGCGAGGTGTCGCCCACCAGCCGCACGTGCAGGAACACGAAGTGCGAGGTGACCGCCTGGTGGTGCTGGATCCGCCGCGCTTCACACGCCGACCGCGCCTCGGGCGTGGGCGACCGCACCGGGATCAACACCAGATCTTCGGTCTGCTGCAGGCGCCCCCACAGCTGGGCGCTCGCGTGGTCGGCGAACTCGACCCCCTTCACCCGCAGCTCGGACGCGCGGTTCCACCGGCTCCAGATCGAGCCGACCACGGTGGCGAGGATGAACATGCCCGCGATCTTGATGCCGTCGGGGCGCTCGACCACGTTCACCACGAGCACGTACAGGAACGCCAGCAGGATGATCCCGTACAACCACCGCATCCCGGGCTCGGCCAGCAACACCGCGAACGCGCCGGCCGCCATCAGCACCAGCACCCCGGTCGCGTAGGCGCCGCCCTGGGCCTCGACCGAGGCGCGGAACGCCTGGTTCACCAGCAGGCACACCACGGTGATCGCGATCACCAGCGGGCGGCGGTACCCGAGCCAGTCGGGCGACATCCCGAACCGCGGCAGGTACCGCGGCAGGATGTTCAGCAACCCCGCCATCGCCGACGCGCCGGCGAACCACAAGATCGCGACGGTCGCGAAGTCGTACAGGGTCCCGAACCCGTGCCCCAGCAGCTCGTGCGCGAGCCACGCCAGCGCGCGGCCGTTCGCGGTGCCGCCGTCGACGCCCTCGGCCGCGGAGAAGAACTCTTGCTCTGGGATCCGCACGGTGGCGACGAAGTTCGCCCCGAGCAGCATCAGGCACATCAAGGTGGCGGCGGACGCGAGCAGCAGCCGGGTGGCCCGGACCCGCGCCGCCACGTCGGCGGCGGAGATGTGCGGCATGACCGACACCCCGGTCTCGAACCCGGACATCCCGAGCGCGAGCTTCGGGAACACCAGCAGCGCCACCAACACGAGCGCCCCGGGGCCGCCGAAGTTCACCGCCTCGAGCGGGCCCGCTCCCTCGCTCGACATCTGCTCGACCGACCGGCGCAGCTCCTCGATGTCGAGGTACGACACCCGGTGCCACCACGCCGCCACCAGCTCGGGCTTGCGCGACAGATCGACGATCCCCGCGACCACGATCGCGGCCGACATCACCATGTACGGCACGCCGATCGCGATCGACACGGTGATCGCCTCGCGGAACCCGGCGAGGAACACCAGGCACAGCCCGCCGATCAGCGCTGCGGTGATCACCACCGGGCGGTGCGGGAGGAGCGGCTCGAGGATCGGGTTCTCGAGCACGTGGTGGGTCGCGTCGGCGGCCGACAGGGTGATCGTGATGACGAAGTCGGTCATCGCGAACCCGATCAGCACCAGCACCAGCACCTTGCCGATCCACCCGAGCCGGCCCCACCCGACCGTGAGCCGCTCGATCATCTTGATCGAGCCCTCGCCGTGGGGCGAGTGCTTCGCGACCATCGAGTACACGGGGAGCGCCGCGAGGAACGTGACCAGCACCAGCAGCACGGTCGCGAGCGGCGCGACGTAGCCGGCGGCGAGCACCGCGAGGCCGGGGGCGTACCCGAGCGAGCTGAAGTAGTCGACCCCGGTGAGCCACAGGGTCGCGTACCACGGCGCGCTGGCGGCGTGGTCACTCGCCCCGCTGCCGGCGGTGAACCATCGCGCGAGCGGACTCGGCTGGGCGTTCACGTTTCCTCCGCGCCGCAGCTAACCCGGTGTGGCGGTCACGGGCCGTGGTCGTGGCCGTCGTCGTCCGAATGCTCGGGTTCGCGGCGGCGCAATACACGACGGACCGCGAGGCCCGCGGACAGCTGCCGCTCGGCCCCTTCGGACGTCCACAGGGGGCCGCGGAGCTGGCCGGTGACCGACCACTCGGGCCCGGCGTTCACCACCAGCCCGACGGTGGCCGCGAGCTCGGAGAACTCGGGCACCGAGCCGACCGGCTCGGACGGGAACTGGCGGACCGCGGACAGCCCGACCCACGGCACCGCGTCGCGGATCCGGCGCGACAGCCGAGCGTCGACCCGCCCGAACACCCCTTGGCGGCGGCGATCCCACCCCGCGTACAGCGGCGCCCGCGCGACGACGGAGCCCCCCGCCAGCCAGGTCGTCCCGACCACCGCGTCGGCGACGACGTACGGGTCGAACGAGCTCGTCGACAGCGGGGTGAAGTACATCTGGCCGTCCCCGTCGGCGTCGATCGACCCGGTGGGCACGTTGATCCCGGGCTGCACCCGCACGACCCCCCGATCGGTGGCGAGCGGCACCCACGACACCCCGAGCACCGAGTCCCGCAGCGCGACCGGCCCGTCCGCGAACGGGACCCGGGCGCCGACCCACGCGATCCCGGCGACCGAGCGCCGCAACACGACCTCGCCGCCGAGCATCCACCCCATCTCGCCCGGGTGCCCTCCGTCGACCGGGCCACCCGCCCACAGCCCAAGCTGCAGCGCCCCTTCACCCGGGCGCAGCGGCGCGTCGTACTCGGACCTCCCGACCGGGAGGGAAGCGTCGCTTCAACTCGTTCACTGGGCGTGCGCCGGCTCCGACGCGAGGATCGAGAACAACACCGTACACGCGCTGACCGTCATCCGAGCACCACCACCGTGAACGCGTCGCCCCCCTGCTCTTCGGACGCAGGGGACCAATCGCTGACGTACGACGACGAGCGCAGCCAGTGCCGCAGCCCGTCCTTGAGCGCGCCGGTCCCGTGCCCGTGCAGCAGGAACACCCGCTCCCACCCGCTCTGCAGCGCCTGATCGAAGAACTTCTCGGCCGCGTCTTGGCCCTCCTCGACCCGCATCCCGCGCAGGTCGAGCGTGTTGGACGGCAGCCGCACCGCCTCGGCGAGCGCCGCCTCCCGCGGGGCAGCGACGAGCGACGTCCCGCCGCGGGGCTTCGACACGGCGACCGGGCCGCCGAGGACCTCGACCTCGTCGAGCCGGGCGCGCACGGTGATCGCGCCGACCCTGACTTGCACGGCCTCGTCGGTCGTGTGCACCACCTCGCCCATCGAGCCGAGCTTCTTCAGCCGCACCCGGTGGCCGATCTCGAGCCGGGTGGGCACCGGCGCCGGCGGCGGCTCGGGCGCGACCGGGGCGAGGCCCTTCAGCGCGTCGAGGGTGGCGCGGGCCGCGCGCACGCCGTCGTGGGTCGGGCTCTTCTGCAGCTCGGCGACCACCTGCCCGATCGCGCGCTCGGCCGACTTCAGCCGCTCGAGGAACGTGGCCGCCCCCTTCGCCTCGAGCTCGCGGATCCGGGTCCGCAGCCGCTCCTCGCGCTCGGCCAACGCGGCGGCGGTGGCCCTGGCCTCGGCGCGCGCGCGGTCGGCGTCGGTGCGCGCGGACTCGGCGCGGCCGCGCTCCTGCTCGAGCGCCGCGAGCAGCCGCCCGAGCTCGATCTGCTGCGCGCCGATCAACGTCTCGGCCCGATCGAGCACCGCGTCGGACAGGCCCACCCGGCGCGCGATCGACAGCGCGTGGCTCTCGCCGCTCGCCCCCTGCAGCACCCGGTAGGTCGGGCGGCCGTCGGTGTACTGCACCGCCGCGCCCGCGAACCGTGGGTCGGAGGCCGCCAGCGCCTTGAGCCCGGCGAAGTGGGTCGTGACCACTACCCGCGGGCCGGCGGCGGCGAGCTGCTCCAACACCGCCTGCGCGAGCGCCGCACCCTGCGCCGGGTCGGTGCCGCTCGCGATCTCGTCGAGCAGGATCAGCTGGCCGGGGCGCGCCCGCCCGAGCATCTGCTGCAGCGCCACCAGGTGGGCCGAGAACGAGGACAGGTCCCCCTCGACCGACTGTTGGTCGCCGATCGCGGCCAACAGCTCGTCGAACCGGTCGACCCGCGAGCCCTCGGCCGCCGGGACGAAGTTGCCGTGCCGCACGAGCTCGGCGCACAGCCCGATCGTCTTGAGCGCGACGGTCTTTCCGCCCGCGTTCGGCCCGGACAACACCAGCACCGGGCGGGTCGCGCCGAGCTCGAGGTCGTTCGCGACCACGTCGACGCCGCGCAGCACCAGGACGGGGTGGCGCCCGGCGGTGATCGCGATCCGCCCGGAGTCGCCGACCACCGGCCGCCGCGCGGACAGCCGGCGCGCGAGCCCGGCCCGGGACACCGCCACGTCGATCTCGACCGCGGCGCCCATCGCCTCGCCCACCGCCTCGGCCTCGGTCCCGAGCTCGCGCGACAAGCTGGTGAGGATCGCGTGCTCGGCCTCGCGCAGCCGCCCCTCCGCCAGGCGCAGCCGGTTGTTCAGCTCGATCACCGCGTGGGGCTCGACGAACACGGTCTTGCCGGTGCCCGACGTGTCGTGCACGATGCCCAGGTCCCACCGCTTCGCGTGCGACTTGATCGGCAACACGTACCGGTTGTCGCGCACGGTCCAGAACCCGGTCCTGCAGCAGCTCGTCGCCGAACTCCTCTCCGTGGACCAGCCGCTCGAGCGTGGCGCGGACCTCCTCGTGCAGGCGGGCGATCCCCTGGCGCAGCTCGTCGAGCTGCGGGTAGGTCACCCCCGACAGCTGTCCGGTGGGGTCGAACGCCTGCTCCAGCGTGAGCACCACGAACGGGTCGAGCGCGATCCGCGACGCGATCCGGGCGAGGGTGGGCGCGGTCTCGGCCGCCTGGTCGAGCGCCTTCACCAGGTCGAGCAACGCCCGGAGCGAGTGGCCCGCGCGCGCGAGCTCGACCCCGTCGAGCACCATGCCCTTCCCGGCGCGCACCGCCGCCTCGCGCACGTCGGTGACCGCCCCGATCGGCAGCCCCGCCCCGAGGGCCTCGAGCGCGAGCACCTCGGCGCACCCGTCGAGCGCGAGCTCGCTCGCCTCGCGGTCCGCGAGCGGGCCG
>JBEBJC010000122.1:0-13511 GCA_040080105.1 Myxococcota bacterium | reverse complement strand
TCATCCGGGTCCGGATCCGCGAGTTCTCCACCCCGAACTAGTTCACCGGGACTGGAGTCCCGAACGGGTCGACAGGCCGTGCAGGCTCGCCGTCCCTGCTAGGGGCGCCGCCCCTATCTAGGCCCCCGCCAGGGACCTGGCTCCGCCGGTCCCTGGACCCCCATCGAAGTGGGTGATCCGCGTCTCGGACCCCGAGCGGTCGGCCTACGCCGGGCTGTCGACCAGCTGGAGCAGCACCTCGTACGGTTGGGCGCCCACCACGCCGCGGCCGTCGATCGCGTAGGTCGGGACGCCGGTCACCCCGACCTGCCGGGCGAACGCCCAGTTGCGGTCGACGTGCGGGCGGTACCGCCGCTCGGTCAGGACGGCGCGGGCTTCGTCGGCGGGGAGCCCGGCCTCGGCCGCGATCGCGACCAGCACCTCCACGTCGCCGACGTTGCGGCCCTCGACCTGCACCGCCCGGAACAGGGGGTCGTCGAGCGGGACGGCCCGCTCCGCGCCCCACACCGCCAGCTCCTGCGCCAGGCGGGTGTTCCACGCGTGGGTCGCCGGGCGGTACTCGAGGCCCTCCGCCGCCATCAGCGCCGCCAGCCGGGCGTGCGCCGCGTTCAGGTCGTAGCCCCGCAGCAGCTCCTGCAGCGGGGTGCCCTCGGGCGGCAGGCCCGGGTGGAGCGGGAAGTGCACGATCTCGAGCGCCACGGGGCGCTCCCGGGTGAGCCGCGCGGTACGGACCGTACCGAGGTAACACCAGGGTCAACCGTAGTCGGAGAACACCAGCAGCTTGCGCATGGGCCCCCGTATCGCCGCCTCACATCGAGATCGAGCCCTTCCGGAAGTCGGTCTTGCCGAGGATCGCGTTGATCAGCGCCGGGGTGCCGGCCCGCGCCACCGTGCGGGCCTCGGCCAGCACCGCCTCGGTGGCCGAAGCTCGGTCGAGCAGCAGCCCCTTCGCCCCACACCCGTCGGCGATCACGTGGTAGTCGGTGTACGCCAGCCGGCACGCAACGTCGTCGCCGAGCACCGGCTCCTGCTCGCGCAAGATCTGGGTCCACCCGGCGTCGTTTCCGATGATCGAGATCACCGGCACCCCGTGCCGCACGAACGTGTCGGTCTCCATCAGCGAGAACCCGGCTGCCCCGTCGCCCCACAGCAGCCACACGTCGGAGTCGGGTCGCACGAGCTTCGCCCCGAGCGCGAACCCGGCCCCCACCCCGAGGGTGCCGAACACCCCGGGATCGAGCCACGACAGCGGCCCGCGCGGCGACACGGTGTACGCCGCGGTGGCCACGAAGTCGCCGCCGTCGCCCACCAGCACCGAGTCGTCGGACAACATCCGGTCGAACGTGCGGAAGAACGCGAGCGGGTTCACCCCGCGGTCCGGCACCTCCGACGCGGCCATCGCGTCGATCTCCTGCTCGCGCCCGACGTCGCGCGCCCGCAGCTCCCCGAGCCAGCCGGTTCGGTCGCCGGCCCGCACCCGCTTCGACAACGCGATCAGCGCGTGGTGCGGGTCGGCCAGCAGCCCCACGTCGGGCTTGCGGTTCGCGGTCAGATCATGCTTCGACAGGTTGATCCCGACCACCTTGCAGCGGCTGACGTGGGAACCGTAATCGAGTCGGAAGTCGTTCGGGACGCCGGCCAGGACGACGACGTCGGCCGCCTTCAGCGCCTCGCGCCGCTTGTGCCGCATCTGTAGCGGATGACCCGCGCCGAGCAGCCCGCGGGCGGTGCCGGACAGGTACACCGGCGCGCCGATCCGCTCGATCGCCTCGACCAGCTCCCGGATCCGGTGCGGGTGCAGCGTGGTCTGCGACCCGAGCACCAGCAGCGGCCGGGACGCGCCGGACAGGGCCTCGGCCGCCCGCGACAGCTCGCGCTCGCCCGGGGTGGCGAGCTCCGCCGGCTTCGGCGCGGCGACCACCGGCTCGCGCGAGCCGCCGAACACGTACCGCAGGTGGCCGCGGATGTACGCCGACACCGCCCGCTCGGTCAGCGTCGGGCTCGGCTTGTCGGTGCTCTTCGCGTACCACTCGCGCACGATCGGCTCGTCGTACAGCAGGTCGACCGCCAGCTCGACGAACACCGGGCCGGGGACGCCGTCGACCGCCACGTGGAACGCCTGCTCCAGCGCCGGGATCACGTCCTTGAGCCGGTTCGGCCGGCCGAGGTACTTCACGTGGGGCTTCATCAGCGCCACCTGGTCGATGTCCTGCAGCGACCCGCGGCCGCGCAGCATCGTGGCGGTCGCCCCCCCGATCAGCACCAGCGGCGACTGCGCGAGCTGCGCGTTCTTGACCGCGGTGATCGCGTTGGTGACGCCCGGACCCGCGGTGACCACCGCGACCCCCGGGATCCCGGTGAGCCGGGCGAACGCGTCGGCGGCGAACACCGCGTTGACCTCGTGCCGCACGTCGACGACCCGGATCCCGAGCCGCTTCGCCGACACCAGGATCGGCGCCACGTGCCCGCCGACGAGGGTGAACAACATCGGTACGTGGTGCGCCCTGAGCACCTCTGCGACCCGCGCCCCCCCGTTCATCCGACCTCCCCGGCGACCGTCCTACCACGCGCGAGGTCAGCGCGAGACAGCGGCGGGCGCAGCACGCGTGGATGGGCCAGCGGGTCCCGCTTGACAATTTGCCGGGGGGGGTATTCTCGGAAACCTGGAGGGCGCGATGGTCGTGCTGCTGTCTCTTGTCGAATCTGCCTACGCTGTCAGCTGTACTTCAATCCTCACCACCTGCATCGCAGGTGAGCGATGTGATGGAGTCCTGGCCACATGCTGTGCAAACGCCTTCACGACTGTTGATGGGACGGGCGCCGGCGAAGTCATCTATGGGACCAACCTGGACGACACGATCTCCGGGGGTGGGGGAAACGATACGATCTGCGGTAACGCTGGAAACGACGCGATCTGGGGCGACGACGGGAACGACACACTGCTCGGCATGAACGGCGCCGACCAGATCGAGGGCGGCGCAGGGGACGACGATGTGCGAGGGGGTGAAGGCGCAGACTCCGTCATTGGAAGAGATGGTGACGATACGCTCGATGGCGGGCCAGGGGACGACTTCGTCGTCGGGTACGCCGGGAACGACCTAATGTTTGGCGGAACGGGTGCCGACTGGATGGACGGCGATGTCGGGCTGGACGAGATGTACGGCGACGGTGGCGAAGACGAGATGTGCGGAGGACCCGACACCGACATCATGTACGGTGGGGGCGACGACGACCTGCTTTGTGGAGGAAGCGGCGGCGACAGCCTCCTTGGAGACGCGGGCAACGACACGTTGGACCCGAACAAGTGCAAGCTCATCGTCTTGGAACTGGACGGAATCGTGTTCGAGTTCGTTCAAGGAGGCGGTGGTACCGATACGTCGTACTGCTCTGCGGCCGAAGGCGAGTATCCTGTGTGCAACATCAGCGGGGTGGAGAACCAGCTCAATACGGACACGAGCTTTCCACTTCCAGCTTTTACTGGATGTGACTAGACGAGTATTCCCCTCGCAGGTTCGATGAATGCAAGGTATGCTCGACGACCACAGATGGAAGGAGGCAGGATGGGGACGGTGCGGTGGCCGGCCAACGCGAAAGGCATTGGTCTTCTGTTCGGCTTGAGTGCATGCAAGGCCGGCGACGACCTGTTGTTTGAGGACGCGAACAACTACACGTTCTCGAACGAGGTCACGATGCAGGTGACCGAGATCGCCGCGAACGAAGACGCCCGGATCGACTGGTCGGGGCTGACCACCGATGTCCGCGGGCGCGCCGTCGGAGGGGTCCAACAGATCTCGATGCTGAAGTTCAAGTACCCGCTCGACGAGCTCGTTCCCCTGTTCGCCACCAACGACATCGACGCCCAGGCCGAGGCGGAGGAGACGTACCTGTTCGAGGTTGCGCCCGGGGTCGACGAGGCGATGGCGTCCACCTTCGACATCACCGGGGTAGGCTTCAGCCCCGAGGACCTGTTCACCGACGACCCCACCGCGACCTGGACGGTCTCGGCGGTGAACTACCCCGGCGGGCGCCTCGACCTGCTGATGTCGAAGGCGTTCGTGCCGACCGGCGCCTCCACCAACCACGACATCACCCTCGCGGACGGGGACACCGAGATCGAGTACACCGTCGACCTCCACTCGGCGCCGCAGCTCGAGGTCGACGCGGGCGTCGACTCGTACGTGCTCGACTGGTCGGCGGTCACCACCGACGTGTTCGACCACCCGTACGACCCGGTCGCCGGTGACGACCTGCTGATCGGCCACTACCCGGGCGACCTCGCGTCGGTGGAGGCCGGGTTCCTGCAGCTCGACACGAACGCGGATCGGATCTACCGGAGGTACGTCGGCTCGGAGACCTCCGCGGCGCTGTCGGAGGCGGCGGACGAGGCGGGCGCGGCGTTCCCGGGGTTCGACGCGACCGGCACCTGGCTGATCGGGATCTCGTGCTCGGCGTGCTCGACGCCGGTGCCGTTGCTGCTCACGGTGATCTCCGTCCGATAGCTACCCGGCGTCGGGCACGTCGCGGGCGCGCTGGGTCATGGTGCGCATCAGCCGCCGCAGGTCTTCGCGCACCTCCGGCGCCTCCCCCGACCCGACCAGCGCCTCCGCCACCGCCTCGAGCGTCGACACGAACTGCGCCCGCGGCTCCCGCCGGAGCCGGCCGTAGATCGACGGCTGCGACGGGTGCAGCACGATCCGATCGAGCTTCACCAGCCACGGGTTGCGCCACCACAGCGCCTTCGCCTGGCTCCACGTGCCGTCGAGCGCCACCAGGCCGCGCAACGGCCGGTCGGACCCCACCCGGACCACCGGCGCGGCGAGCTCCGGCGGGGTGAGCTCGCGCGGCAGCTGGCTCGGCCAGATCACCGCCCACGACCCGTCTCCGTCGGGCTCGACCCCGGCGCCGGTCAGCGCCGCCCGCAGGTTCGGCCACGACAGCCCGACCGCCCGCCGGGCCCCGATCGCAGCCTCGAGCAGGGGCACCGTGCCGAGGATCCGGTCCTGCTCCTGCGGGTGCTGCAACACCACCACCGACAGCCCGGTGACCCGCGGCGCGACGCGATCGCACACGCACACCTCGGTCGGCTTCCGGCAGGTCGGGCAGTTCATCGTCCCTCCGCGGCCGCGGGGGCGGCGCGCTCCGTTCGTAATCCGTCGCCGCGTTCCGGGTGGCCTCGGTCGCGCCCCCTGGGATAGGACCCACGACGACTCTCCGGTCCGCCCCCGCGCATGTCAACGTCCCGTCGACTCCACGTCGGCTGAAGGCGAGATGGTCGAATCTCTCATCGTTATCCTGGGACTCTCGCTGTTCGAGATCGTGAGCTCGATCGACAACGCGATCGTCAACGCGCACGTGCTGAAGACCGTGCCCGAGCGCTACCGAAGGTTCTTCCTGGTATGGGGCCTGCTGCTCGCCGTCGTGGTGATGCGGGGCGTGCTGCCGTTCCTGATCGTGTGGATCGCGAACGCCAACCTGTCGTTGTGGGACACGGTGCACCTCGCGTTCACCGACCCGAAGGTGATGGAAGACTCGCTGCAGTCTTCGCGTCCCCTGCTGCTGGTCGGCGGCGGGATGTACCTGGTGATGGTGTTCCTCGCCTGGTTGTTCCTCGAGGAGAAGAAGTACGCGTTCCTGGTGGAGCACTTCATCCACCGGCAGTCGGTGTGGTTCTACTCGGTGTCGATGGTGGTGATCACCGCGGTCACGTACTACTCGATCACCCTGGGCCACAACGCGATGATGCCGCTCGCCACGCAGATCGGCGTGACCGCGTTCTTCATCACCGAAGGCTTCCGCCGCAACGCCGAGGAGGCGGAGGAGTCGCTGCACGGGCCGAACCTGTCGGCCTGGAGCAAGCTGCTGTACCTCGAGGTGCTCGACGCCTCGTTCTCGATCGACGGCGTGATCGGCGCGTTCGCGTTCACGATGAACGTGTGGCTGATCCTGCTCGGCAACGGCCTCGGCGCGATGGTCGTGCGCGAGTTCACCGTGCGGGGTCTCGACATCGTGTCGAAGTTTGCATACCTGAAGAATGGCGCGATGTATTCGATCGGAGTGCTCGGCGCGATCATGGTGCTCGAGAGCTTCGACCACGAGCTGCCGTTCTGGGTGGCCCCGGCGAACACGTTCCTGATCCTGATCGTGTTCTTGTGGCTGTCGTACCGGGAGCTGCGCCTGGCGAAGGCGGTCTGACGGGCCCCCCTCTCTCACCCGATGCAGGGGGAGAGGGGGATCGGCCGGAACACCCTTCACTCCGACGGGGTGTGGCGGCCGAACCAGCGCATCATCACCCACAACACCACCGAGAACGCGCCCACCCAAAGGACCGCGGTGAACCCGAACGGCGGGGGTGACGCCTCGCCCGGGGCGAGCGGCGGCTCGGAGGTGCCCTCGGTCACCGGCGCGGCCCGCCCGACCACCCTTCGGCGTGCATCGGGATCGGCCCCGGCGTCCACCGCGGGCCCGAGCGACCGAGCAGCTCCCCGTGGATCTCGTGTGGGAGCGGGAACCAGCGGAGCGCCTCGAACTCGGCCGAGCCCACGAACTCGGGCACGTCGGTGGTGGGGTACGCCGCGAGCGCCTCGGCCAGGATCCGGTCCGCCTCGGCCAGGTACCCGTCGAGCGCCGACTCCGGCTCGGTCGCGTGGCGCGAGCGGTACTCCATCCGGCCGTTGCGGTAGCTCACGTCGGTCAGCCGCATCGCGGGCTCCGGGCGGCCCCGCCGGTGCCGCCACTGCCCGGACTGCTCGTCGAACTGGTAGTGCGGGACGAGCTTGTACCCGTGGTCCGCCACCCAGTCCACCGCGGCGAGCAGGTACTGGAACTGGGCCTCGGAGATGAAGTAGTTGAAGTTGACCCGCACCCAGCCCGGCCGGACCCCCTCACACCCGTGGTTGATCGCCTTCTCGAACGAGCAGCTGGTCGACGTGTCGATCCCGAGCAGCCGGTGCCCGTACGGGCCGGCGCACGAGCAGCCGCCTCGCGCTTGGATCCCGAACAGGTCGTTGAGCAGCGCCACCACGAAGTTGTGGTGCAGGTACCGCCCCGCGTGCCCGACGATGAACGACACGATCGACAGCCGCCACGCGCGCGGGTTGCCGAGGATCCGCAGGCCCGGGTGCGCCGACCACCGGTCGATCGCGCGGTGGATGAACCCCTCCTCGAGGGAGCGGATCAGGTCGGTGCCGACCGACTCCTTGAGCTGGAACACGAGCCCGGCGCGGATCGACTCGACGATCGCCGGCGTGCCCCCCTCCTCGCGGTGCTCGGGGTCGGTCGAGTACGTGTGGTGGAACGCGGACACGTAGGTGACGGTCCCCCCGCCCGGCATCGATGGGACCGAGTTCTGCAGCAGGTGCCGCTTCACCACCAGGATCCCCGGGGTCCCCGGCCCGCCGATGAACTTGTGCGGCGACACGAAGACCGCGTCCTTGTAGCCGAGCGAGCCGTCGTCGCCGTCGAGCCGCAGGTTCATCTCGATCTTCACGTACGGGCCGGCGGCGGCGAAGTCCCAGAACACCACGCCGCCGTGGCGGTGCATCAACCGCGACACCGCTCCGACCTTCGACCCGATCCCGGTCACGTTGCTCGCGGCGGAGAAGCTCCCGATCCGCATCGGTCGCCCGGCGTACTCGATCAGCTTCTGCTCGAGCAGCTGCAGGTCGATCAGGCCGTCGCTGTCTTCGTCGATGACCACGACCTCCGCGATCGACTCGCGCCACGGCAGCTCGTTGCTGTGGTGCTCGTACGGGCCGATGAACACGACCGGACGCTGGTCGGCCGGGATGTGGTCCATCAGCGCGTACCGCTTGGCGAGGTCGGCCGGCATCCGGAGGTTCAGGATGTCGACCAGCTTGTTGATCGCCGAGGTCGCGCCCGAGCCGCAGAAGATCACGCAGTCGTCTTCGGTGCCCCCCACCGCGGCGCGCACGATCCGCCGGGCGTCCTCGCGGAACCGGGTGGTCTGCAGCCCGGTGCCGCTGGTCTCGGTGTGGGTGTTGGCGTACAACGGCAACACGTTGGCCCGGATGTAGTCCTCGATGAACGTCAACGACCGGCCGGAGGCGGTGTAGTCGGCGTAGGTGACCCGACGCGGCCCGTACGGCCCGTCGATCACGCTGTCGTCGCCGATGATCGAGCTGCGGATGGTCTCGACCAGATGCTCGCCCTGGGTCATCGACATGGGGACCTCGCCCCCGATCCTATCCGACTCGCTCTCAGAGCGCGCCGCCGGTGATCCAGTCGCTGAGCTTCACCAGCTCGCCCGGGGTCATCGACACCGTAGCCGGCATGTTCGCGCCCTCCCCGCCGACCGTGTCCTGGGTGCCGTTCACCTTGTGCCACAGGTAGCTCCCGTCGGGGTCGCCGGCCGCGACGTACGGCATCTCGGGCAGCTGGTGCGACGGCACGCCCACGAGGTCCTCCGGGCCGTCGAACTCGAACTGGCCCTTCGGCGCGCCGATCGGCTCGTAGTGGCACCCGCCACACCTGAACTGCAGCGTGGGCAGGACGTCCGCCCACAGGACGGGCCCGGGGTCGGTGTCCGCGTCGGTGTCCGAGTCGGCGTCCGCGTCGGTGTCGGTGTCGGTGTCCGAGTCGGCGTCGGTGTCGGTGTCCGAGTCTCCGCCGGTCTCTCCGGTCGGTCCGGACTTGTCCCCGCCGCAGCCCATCGCGCACCACAACACCGCTGCCCACAGGCGCATCGAACCTCCTCACCCAGGTTATGCCCGCACGATGTCCACGCCGTTCCTCGCCGCGTTCGCGGACACAGTGGTGGTGCGCCTGGTGGCCGATCGTCAGCTCGAGCTCGCGCCGGGCGGCGAGGCGCGCGCGGTGTTGTTCGTCGCGAACTGGCTCGGGACCCACGCGCGCGGTGGCTCGCTGCTGTCCTCGCTCGAAGCGGCGTTGCTCGCCTGTCCGGAGGTGGTCGAGCTGTACGCGGACGTCGATCGACTGAAGGCGCTCGTGGACGACCTGGCTTGACCGGCAGTAGGCTGTCGGTCGTGCCGTCACCGATCCGCGTGTTACCGCTGCTGAGTTGGGCGAGCCGGTTCGACTTCGGAGAGGTGGCGTTCAACGGCCGCCTCCACGCGCCCCTGCGCTGGGATGGGGTCGCGCCCGGGGTCGACCTGCCGGCCGGACCGCTCCGCCTCCGGTTCTCGTTCAGCGGTGGAGACGGCCGCGCCGTGCTGCCTGCGGTCGCGTCGATCGAGATCGTCGCCGACGGCGTGCGGGTGGAGATCATCGACAAGATCGCGCAGGTCGGGACCGAGCTGCGCACCCCGTCCGCGCCGGTGGAGGCGCTGGGCGCGCTGGTCGACCAGCTGGCCGACCCCGAGATCCACGTGCGCGCCCGCCCGGCCGAGGCGCTGGTGCTGAAACTCGCGCCCGGAGTGTCGGCGTCGATCCCAGCGAACGCCGCGATCGTGCTCGAGGCGAAGGCCCGCGGTCCGGCCGAGCGCCCCCGGCTGGTGGCGCCGCTGGTGGTGTCGGTCGGCGGCACCGGGCTGTCGATCCGCCTGCCGGGGGTGCGGTGGGTGACCACGATCGCGTCGGTGGGGATCCGCCAGGCGTCGCTCGCGCCCGACGGCGGGGTCGAGCTGTTCGGGCACGCGGCACCGCCGTTCGAGCGCGCGGTGGACGCCGGACTGCGGCACGCCTCGCACCACCTGTCCGAGCTCGTGCGCACCAACCCCCGGTTCGCGGGCGTCCGATCGTTCCTCGACGAAGACCTGTAGCTACCCGTCGTTCGGCGACAGGCGCAGGACCTCGTTCGCCTTCGCGTCGGTGATCCACAGGTCCCCGTCGGCGTCGAACGTGATCCCCTGCACCGCCTTCACCTGGCGGCCGAGCGGCAGGTAGTCGACCACCGACCCGTCCTCGGCGTCGAACGCCCACACGGTCGCGGTGGCGGAGTCGGTCACCCACAGCAGCCCGTCGCGGAGCTCGAGCCCGGCGGGCTTCTCGAGCCCGATCTCGGCGCCGTCCACCAGCGTGATCAGCTCCCCGCCGTCCCAGTAGTTCTGGTCCGGCGTGTCGTACGCGGGGCCGTACAGGTCGCCCTTCGACCCGGAGGTCGTGTCGAGGATCGCGATCCGCGAGTTCCCGGTGTCGGCCACGTACAACAGCGAGGTGGCCGGGTCGAACGCGAGGTGGGAAACGACCCCGTCGACCCCGCGGACGTCACCCTCGACCCACCGGGTGATCTTGCCGTCGCTGTGGTCGACCCCGCCGAGCTCGTGGGGCTGGGTGAAGTCGTACCGGGCGATCGCGTCGTGGTACCCGTCGAACACCCAGTACACGTGGTCGTACTCCCACGCGATGCCCCTGCCTGCCGGCGAGTTGTGCAACATGTCGGCGTGGGCCTGGTCCCCGCCGTCGAACACGTCGGGGTCGGCGGTCCACAACGTGGGGCCCATGAAGTCGGCGGGCGTGCCCCCTTGGCTGACCTCGCCCTGGGTCTCCTGGTCCTCGTCGTGGATCGTGGCGAGGAACTCCCGGTCTTCGGCGAACGCCAACCCGGCCGGCTTGGCGAGGAAGTGGTTCGCCGCCGGGCCGTGGCACCACTTCGTGTCGGGCGCCCCCGCGGGGTCGGTGACCAGCGAGATCGAGTCGGTGGCCCGGTTCGTGATCCACAGCTCGTTCGGCGCCGACGGCCGGAACGCGAGGTCGGACGGCTCGGACAGCCACGCCTCGGCGTCGAGCATCACCTCCAGCGTGACCCGAGAAAGGTCGTGGGTCCCGCCGCCGAGCAGCGGCACCCCCGACGGCGCGGGGGTCGTCGGGTCGACGGTGCCGGCGGGATCGAGCTCCACGTCGTCGGCTTCGGGCTTACACGCGATCAGACCGAGCGCGACACACCATCGAATCAAGCGACCTCCCGGTTCAGCGAGGGCCCGCCGAACGACTGAGTCTCTCAGTGTCACCTCAGCCAGCCGTGGATGCCCACCGGGAGGATGTCAAACGTTGCCGCTCAGCGGTACCAGAACGCCGGCACCGCGGTGAACGTGAACGCCATCGAGATCTGCCCGCACCCGCCGGCCCCGTCCGGGGCGAGGTCGGCCCACGCGTCGAGCAACGCTTGCACCACGTCGTGCAGGCCCGAGTCCACGTTCTCTTCCTCGGTCACCGCGAGGATCGCCTGGGTGTCGACGCCGCCGGCGAACACCCCGGTCAGCGTGCCGTCGGGTTGCATCACCCCGCGGAACCGCCCGTCGAGCAGCTCGAACTGGAGCGACACGTCGAAGATCTGCAGCGGGAGCGACAGCTCCACCGGCATCTCGAACACGCCCTCGGCCAGCGGCACGTCGGTCGCCACCACCGGGTCGATCTCGGGATCGGGGTCGAACGTGGAGCCCGACAGCACCTTGCCGTCGGTGCCGAGGATCGGCGGGCCGAGCGCGCGCCCGATCGCCAGGTCGACGCACGCGTCGTCGGCCGGGTCGTCGACCTCGGACAGCTCGACCGTGATCAACAGCTCCCCCGACGCGATCGCGGTCTGGATCAGGCCCTCGACCGCGGCGGCCTCGGTGAGCTCGAGCGCCGGGAGCAGGGACGCGAACGCGTTGTCGATCCCGGCGGCGCCGTCGGGGGCGACCCAGTCGGACACCGCACATCCGCCGGCCGGGCCGTCGACCCCGTCGAGGTCGAAGCCCTCCGACACCCCGCCGGCGCCCCGGGCGAACCACAGCGACTGCACCACGTACAGCGACCGGTCGCCGCGGTCGTCACACGGGTCGACCGACGCCGGCTCGGGATGCCCACACGCCACCAACCAAGTGAACATGGTCAGACCTCGATCGCCGACAGGCCCTGGTCGACCTCGCCCTCGTCCACCCCGAACGAGCCCACGACCAGGTCCATCGCGCGCAACACCGTGAGCAGCACGCTCGACACGTTCTCTCCCGCGACCGACCGGTAGTGGAAGTCCTGCCGGATCTTCCCCTGCGCCGACCCCGCGAGCACGATCGGGAGCTGATCGACGCGGTGGGTCCGCCCCTCGGAGATCTCGGAGCAGCCGAGGATCAGCGTGTTGTCGAGCAGCGTGCCCTCCCCCTCCGGCACCGCCCGCAGGGCGCTCAGGAACTCGGCGTAGTACCCCATGCACGTGGTCACGATCTGGTCCACCCCGGGCTGCGGGTCGGGCTCGTCGTGGGTGAGCGAGTGGTAGCCGCGGTCCGACCCCGCGAACCGCACCTCGGAGATCGGCTGGGTCAAGAAGTGGCTGAACACGCGGGTCTGGTCACACGCGAGCGCCATCGCGAGCAGGCTCGCCATCACCCGGTTCCGCTCGCCGATCTGCGGGAGGTCCCCCTCGTCCGGGTAGCTCTCGAGCGGCTCCCCGGGCCGGGCGCACGCCTCGAGGTCGGGAGGATCGAGCTCGAGGCGCGCGAGGCGTTGCTCGAGCTCGCGCACCCCGGTGAGGTGCTGATCGAGCCGCGCCCGATCGGCGGCGCCGACCCGGGCGTCGAGCCGGTCGAGGTCGGACATCACCGCGTCGAGCACCGACCGGCGCAGCGCGAGCGTGGGATCGACCAGCCCGCCCGAGCCGGGCTCCACGAACGTCGAGCCGAACAGCCGGTCGAACAGCAGCCACGGGCTCTGCTCACACGGGTGGCGCGCGTTCGCCCCGGAGAACGACAGGCCGAGGGTGTCGGTCGCCGCGGTCTGCAGCGACGGGTACAGCGTGTCGCCTCCGATCGCGGCGGCGACGAGCTGGTCGACGGTCGCCGCGGTGAAGCTCTCGAGCGCCTCGTTCGCGAGCGGCGCGCCGGACAAGATCGCCGACGCGCCGGACCCGTGGGGGTACGGGTTGGGCAGCTTCGACGCGGTGCCGGTGACGACGCACAACACGTCCTTGTGCGGCGCGAGCGGCGCGAGCTCGGACGACAGCGCCCACGCGGAGCCCGAGCCGGTGCCGACCGGCGTCCACCGGTCGGTGTTCGATGGGGTCTGCAGCGAGCCCGGCAGCGAGCCGTTGCCCCAGAAGAACACCCCGAACCGCTTCGGGAACCCGCCCGGGCCCGCCATCGCCTCGAGCCGCGGCAGAGCCACCGCCACCGCCGCGCCCCCGAGCGCCCCCCGCAGCACCGTCCGCCGAGAGATCACGGCGCCTCCCCAGCGACGGCGAACGCGTCGCTGCCGATCCAGTCGATCCACGCGAACCGCACGCGGTGGCCGCTGCCGGCGAATCCGGCCGTGCTCCACTCGGCGAGCTCGGACTCCCCGCCGCCCAGGGAGTGCCCCTGGGCGTAGGTGAGCCACCGATCGACCTGGCACGCGGGCAGGTCGGGGTGGTCGCGCAGCAGCGCCACGAGCGCGGCCGCGTCGCCGAAGCGCTCGCCGTCGAGGTCTCCCGACGGGTCGATCGGCGCACCCGCCTCGGTGGTCCGCCACCGGCCGATCCCGTCGTAGGTCTCGAACGCGAGCCCGATCGGGTCGGTGGCCTGGTGACACGAGGCGCACGCCGGGCTCTCGAGGTGCGCCGCCACCCGGTCGCGCATCGTGTCACC
>JBEBJC010000121.1:0-13524 GCA_040080105.1 Myxococcota bacterium | reverse complement strand
CCTGTCCGTTGGATCGGGATGGCGGACAGTTCCCAGCCCGTGACCCTGGCGGCGGGCAGCCGGCGCACGTTGTGGCACCCCATGGCCTGCTTGATCTGGCCGAACACCGGTTCGGGCAGGCACTTTCGTCGTCGGTAGATGGCCCGACCCTGTGGTGTGCTCACTTTGTGGCTCATCCGCTGGTGCGGCGTCGCCGCGGGTCCGGGAGGCTCGCTCGGGGCGATCGCCGGCGCTCCCTCGGTGGGAGGCTAGGATCTGACCGCGTCGCCGACCGACCGACCCTGGGGCACGGCCACGGGCACAGGGCAGAGGCAGGGGAGGAGCCCGGGCGCGTGGCCGCTCCGCGGCCTCGAGCCCGGGCTCTAGGACGTGGCCTTGGGCCGGATCTCCGCCACCCGGCCGTCGGCGAGCTCGAGCTCGACCCGCGACACCACGTCGAACAGGTCGTGCAGGAACGGCGAGTACCCGTCGACCGTCACCGTGGGGCGGTGCCGGTCGATCACCTCGAGCACCTCCACCAGCCGGTCGCCGTGGTACGCGCGGAACCCGAGCGGCGGCCGCCGCTCCGCCTTGTCGGTCAGCACGAGCCGCACGTACGGGTCGCCCACCCGCTCGCCCGAGTCGGCGGCCACGTGCTCGTCGAACAGCCACAGCGTGCACTCGAGCACCGCGTGCTCGTTGAAGTGGCGACCGACCCCGATCGGGCTGATCGGCAGCCCCGACCCGCCGGTCACGAACTGGTGCCAGTGGCGGGTCTCGTTCCACCCGAGGCCGTCGAGCGTGTCCACGAACCGCTCGAGCAGATCGCGCTCCTGCCGCCCGAGCTCCTCGTACCGGACCGCGATCCACTCGCTCGTGCCGAGCAACATCGACGTGTCTTCGCGCTCCGGCCGATCCGGCGCCGCGAGCCCGAGCCGGGCGCACAGGTCGCCCTGGTCGAGCACGTCGAGACCCTGCTCGGACAGCGCCGCCACCGCGTGCGCCGGGTACACCCACGCGCCGGGGCTGCGCGCCACCGCCTCGAGCACCTCGAGCTGATCGGGGGACGGCGGCTCCTCGTACCCGTCGGGGAACACCGCCCCGAGCAGGAACTGGACCAGCGGCACCGACACCCGGAACGACGCGGTCCGAGCCAGCACCTTCGCGAGCGACCGCACCGACGCCGGGTCGACCGACGCCGGGTCGAGCAGCTCCACCGGCTGCGGCAGCGCCTCGGGGGCCACGGTGGCGATCACCTCGGCCAGCGAGGCGTACGCGTTCGGCTCGATCCGGCCGAGCGCGCCGGCGTGTCCCGCCCGCACGAGGCCGATCCGCGCGGCGAGGCCGAGCGCGGGCTCGTCCGACAGGGCGAGCGACTCGAGCCAGTCGGGGTTCGGGGGGCTGCGCCCAGCCGCCAGCGCGTACACCGTGACCATCCGCTCGGCGTCGTCTCCCACGCCGAACCGCCGCACGAGCGCGGCGCCGTCGTCGGCCCACGCGAGCGCCACCGTCGCGGCGATCCGCTCGACCGGGTCGGTCGACTCGAGTCGGCGCTCCAGGGTGGACACCCCGGCGGCGAGGGCGATCTGCGCGTCGACGTACCACGGATCGTCGCCGAACCACGCGGCCCGGCCGATGTCGGCGAGCAGCAGCAACAGCAGCGGCCGCTCTGCGGTCGCGTCGTCGGCGACCAGCGCGAGCAGCACCGGGACCGCCGCCGGGGTGGCCGGGTACAGCGACCCTTCGTTCCAGATCGTGCCGTACAGCGCGTCGAGGCCGGCCTCGCGCACGCCTGCGTCCGGCGAGGCCAACGCCGCCAGGTGGCGCGGGACGTCCGTCGCGGGCCCGAACGCGTGTGACAGCGACTTCCAATCTACTTGATCGACGTTGATCGCCATGGCCCGCCCCCGGTCGGCGGCGCAGCCTATCCGACCCCGCCGGGCCGGGATAGCCCGGACCCGGAGGTCGGGATGGAGCCGCCTGCGTGGATGGCCCCCGCGACCGGCGCGGTGGCGTTCGGCACCTGCTGCGCGATGGTCGGGTTGTACGTGTACGGCGGCACGCTGCCTGAGACCCACGAGGCGCGGGTGCGCGCCGAGGTGGACGTGCCGGTCGAGCGCGCGTGGGCCCTCGCGACCGACTTCGGCGGGCGAGCGGCGTGGCGCCCGAACGTGGCCCGGGTCGAGCGCCTCGGCGACGTGAAGCGGCCCGACCAAGGGCCGGACGCCCCCGACTCGCAGGTGTGGCGCGAGCACGACCAGGGGGACGACCGGTTCGACCTGATCGTGCTGGACGCGACCCCGCCCCACCTGGTGCTCGCCACCGCGCGCCCCGAAGACGTGGGGATGGCGGCGGAGTGGACCTGGACCGTCACCGGGGCCAGCGGCCGGTCGGTGATCGAGGTGAAGGAGACCGGCAAGATCCGGAACCAGCTGGTGCGTGGCTGGTGGTCGCTGTCGGCCGGGCCGTACGCGGCGATCGGACCGGACCTGGAGGCGTTCGTCCGCGCGCTGGGTGAGGACCGGCCACGGATCGAGCGCGACTGAGCCTGCGGCTCTCACCGCAGGCCCGTCCGCTCAGGGGCAGGTGTCCTTGCGGCGCGCCGGGACGAGCGACCGGCCCATGCCGTCCCCCGCCGAGGTCGACGTGGCGCCGATCTTGCTCTCGTCCCAATCCTCGGCCGAGTCCACCGCCGGCAGCGACAGGCCGTCGGTATACAGCACCACGATCTCCCCCGAGCCGTCACCGGCGGGATCACCGGCGACCACGAGGTCCGACTCCCCGTCGCCGTCGTAGTCCCCCACCGTCAGGTGGTGCCCGAACTCGTCGTCGGAGGTGATGACGCCACCAATTCCGGGCGACGCGCGCGTCCACAGCTGCTGGTCGGTGGTGGTGAGGCCCGTCGCGGTGCCGGTGACCACGTGGACGGCGCCCTCCCCGGAGTTCTCCATCACCCCGACCGCGAGGTCCAGGTTCGCGTCGTTGTCGAACTCCCCGAGCGCGAGCGACGTGCCGAACGCGTCGCCGGCCTCGGGGCTGCCGTCGAGGTTGTCCTGGGACCACTGGTCCACGGTGGCGGCCACCGGACCGCTCGGGTCCCCCATGAACAAGTTCACGTCGCCCGCGCCGACCCCGCCGCCGATCGTGGCGTTCGACGCGACGACGAGGTCGTCACACTCGGAGATCAGGAAGTCGTCGTCGATGTTGCCGGCCACGAGCGCCTTGCCGAACCACCCGTTGGCGAGCGGCGAGCCGTCCACGAGCGGCGAGTCCTTGGTGAGGACCGCGTCGTTGGTCATCGCGAGCCCGTCCCATCGGCCGGGGATCACGTGCACCGCGCCCGCGCCGCTGACCAGCCCGACCTTCTCCTTCGAGCTCACCCCGAGGTCGTCGAAGCCGTCGCAGTTGAAGTCACCCGCGGTCAGCACGTACCCGAACGCGTCGCTGGTGGTCGCCGTGCCGCCGATGGTCGCCCAGCTCCGGTGCAGCGCCTGGTCCCGGGTCAGGTCGAAGCCGGCGACGTCCCCGTACAACACCTGCACCGAGCCTGCGTCGACGATCGCGCCGACGTTGTCGCCCGGTACACCTACCGCGAGATCGTCGAACCCGTCCTGGTCGAAGTCTCCGGCCGCGAGCGAGGCGCCGAACCCGTCTCCGGCGGCCGGCGCCTCGACCATGTCGGGCGTGTCGCGATGCCAGATCGTGTCGTCGGCGGTCGACGGGCCGTCGACCGAGCCGTAGAAGATCTGGACCACTCCCGCGCCGGCGCCGCCAGCGACGATGGTGCCGGGCACCCCGACCGCCAGGTCGTCGAAGCAGTCACCGTTGAAGTCACCCCAGGCCAGCGCCGCTCCGAAGTGTTCGCTCGACGCCGAACCTCCATCGACCGAGGTCCCGTCCACTCCGGTGCCACTCTGCCACAAGGCCAGGTTCACCCCGGCCTTGGTGTCGAGCCCCAGCGAATCACCGTACAACAACACCAATGAGCCGGCGTCGACCCACCCGCCGACGTTCTCGTCGGGCACACCGATCGCCAGGTCCTGGAATCCGTCTCCATCGAAGTCCGGCCCCCGCGGCGGGGTAGCCAAGGCTGCAGTCGCGATCAACGAGATCATCATCCCTCCGCGGTGGAGACCTGCACCGCGGGTGCCCCGCCGAGAGACGGTCCAACCTACGCAATCGTCGCCCGCGGGACGGGCGAGCATGCGCGCGAGCAGCGCCGCGCACCTCGCCGGGCGGTCGCCGGCCGTGGGCGGGGGGAGGAGAACGCGGTACCGAGCGTTCGAGGAGGGGCGATGATCGTGTTCCTGGGCGCCGCGTTCGCGCGCCCTCACGACGGCGACGAGCTCGTTGCGCTGCTCGCCGAGATTCGCGCGGCGGGCGACGCGGGCAACGTCGCAGGGGCGGCCGCGATGACCCGCGCGCTGTTGGTGGACCCCAAGGCGCTCGCCCGGGTGTTGGTGAGCGACGCGCCGCCGTCGTTCGTGGACGCGGTCGTGGGGGCTGCCGAGCAGTGGTCGGACGACTCCGACGCCGTCGTGGCGCGCTACCTCACCCCCGCCGGCCGCACCGAGTGCCGCGCGTACGCCGCCACCACCGAGGCGATCGCCGCTGGCGCCGACGAGTTCCCGGGGGGGGCGGTCCAGCTCGCGAAGCGGGTGATGGCCCCGGGCGTCACCTGGCTCGAGGTCAGCTGCACCGAGCCCGGCGCGGCGCTCGGGACCCGGTTCCACCTGTTCTTCCACGACGGCCGACGCTGGCGGATGTTGGGGCCGGCGTGGCGCTGGCTCGAGGACCCGTCCAGCCGCGTGCCGTGAGCCGGTCCTACCACACGAACGGGACGAACCTCGCCTTGTCCGCGAACGCCGCCCGCCACGTCGGGAGCTCGGCCAGCGCGCGCTCCTCGGTGGGGATCCGCACGGCGAGCACCGCCGCGTTCCATGCCGTGAGCAGGAGCGCCGACCCCCACGCGGCGTGCAGCAGCGGCAGCGCGGCGATCTCGAGGATCACGCACAGGTAGTTCGGGTGACGGATCCACCGGTACGGGCCGGTGGTGACCACCGCGTCGGGCGGCGGCGGGATCACCCGCACGTTCCACACCCGGCCGAGGGTCGACAGCGTCCACACCCGGAGCGCGGTGGCGGCGACCAGCGCCGTGACGGCCAGCGCGAACGACGCGGGGACGAACGGCCGGTCGAACGCCACGACCTCCACGATCGGCGCGATCACCAGCGCCGCGTGGAGCCCGGCCATCGCCGGGAACAGCGCCGGCTCGGCCACCACCACCCCCGGCCGAGCGGCGATCCGCGCGCGCGACACCGCCAGCTCCACCAGGCGCATCACCCCAGTGGCGAGCAACGCAGCCACGAACAGCGCGAACGGTACCGACATCCGCGCCCGGTAACCCGCCGGGGCGGTATCGTGACCAAGTGCGGTCTCCACCCTGGCGCCTGGTGACCGCGCGGTGAGTTCGACGACGTCCGTGGAGGGTGGGATGGCGGGTGGAACAGCGCGAATCGGGTGGTTGAGCGGGCTGCTCCTCGGCTGTGACCCCCGGAGCGTCGAGGTACCGGTGACCCCGACGATGCCGGAGGTGTGCGCACTCGGCGAGCCATCACCGCTCGAAGACGGCCTGCCACCTGGGTCCTGGTCCGGCCTCATGCTCATCGAGGGCGACGATCACCTCACCGAGATCGGGATGACCACCAAACCGTTCACGGTGTGGACGGACGGCCTCGGCGGCGGCTTCTCATGGATCGCGCTCGACGAGTTCGACTTCGATGTGGACCCGGTGGCATGGTACAGCGCCGGAGATCCGCGCGGGACCTGTGAACCTGGGCTGGGGGTGCTCGACTGCACCGTCGACGACGAGGAGTCGGGCCACCGAGGCACCCGAAAGTACCAGTTCTCCCCGACCTGCACCTGGATCGAGGAACAGCTGTTCGTCGGGGAGATCACCCAGCGCAGCCACACCGAGGTCGCGCTCGTGCCCTGAGGCTACCCGTGTGACCCTCGGGACCTCGGGGTGAGCGCCGGCGCCCGCGCCGTGTCGGCCCAGGTGAGCCCGGCCTCGGGCGGGTTCTCACACCGGCTCACGACCTGGTCGAGCAAGTGCTCGAGCGTCGCGCGGGACACGTACGGCGCCATCCCGACCGCGTTGTAGCACAGCCCGTCGGGCAGCCCGCGCAACCAGATCAGCAGCGGCGCCCCGCGCGGGACCGCCCCGTTCAGCCCGTACACGTCGCGCAGCACCACCGGCCCGTGGTCGACCGGGAACGGGTAGCGGCCCACGTTGCTCACGTTCACCGGGGTTCCGGGCGCGGTCGGGTCACACCCCGCGCGATCGAGCAGCTCGCGCGGGTCGGCCCCGTCCATCACCGCGTGGGTCGCGGTGTGCAGGCCCCACCTCATCGCGCGGTTCACCTGCCGGCCGAGGTCCTGCGCCACGTCCCACAGCGTGGACCCGCCGTCGATCGCCGCGTGGACCCGCAGCCCGCTGGTGTACAGCCCCACCCCCTCGTCCGCGATCGGCGGGCGCGCGTGCCGGCGCAGGTCGACCTCGAGGTCGAGCGGGATCGACGCGCGCGACCGCGGCCCGACCCCGTCGCCGCGCACCTCGGCGCGGTAGGTCGCGAGGGCGAACGCGGTGGCGGCGAGCCCGAGCTGCCCCACGGTGACCCGGCGCAGGTGGGTGGCGGCGGTGAGCCGGCGCAGGCCGGCGCGGGTGCCCCGCCGGAACGCGACGATCGAGTGGATCGGCCCCGCCCCGTCCGGAGGGACCGCCGGGTCGCGCTGGTGCGCGAGCACGTCGGATGCCCACAGGCGCCGCAGGACCGGGGCGAACCACCGCACCGGCGCGGGCGCGGGCACCCGATCGAGCGCCGCGGGGCACGGCTCGAGCGCCGGCAGCTCCGGGCTCCGGCCGTCGAGCCGCGCCGCCACCGCCACCAGCACCTCGTGCAGCACCCGGTACAGCGACGTGCCGTCGACCACCGCGTGGTGGCACGCGAGCACGATCGCGCACCCTCCGGGCTCGGGCACCTGCACCACCCGCAGCGGCTGGCCCGCCTCGAGGTCGAGCGGCCACCGGAGCTCCGACTCGACCACCCGCTCCCACGCGGCTCGCCGGTCACCGGCCGCCCCTTCGTTGCCGCGCACGTGGAACGGGATCCGGGCCTGATCGGGATCGAGGGTGACCCACCGGTCGCCCACCCTGCGCGACCGCAGGGCGGGGTGGCGCGCCACCACGTCGAGGGCCGCCTGGCGCAGCACCTCGGGCGGGATCCTGCCGACGACCCGCCCGACGATCAGGTCGGGCCCCATCGCGTCGCCGAGCGCCACCATCGTGTGCTCGAGCCCCCGGACCGGTCGGTTCATCTCCCCTCCCCTCTGGCCGTAGCCCCGGGTGGCCGGCGGCCGGGCCGCCCGGTAAGCGCTCGTCAGCGAGGCGCAGATGAACGAGCACGTGGCAGCGAACCACCGCAACTGGCAGGACCGGGCGGCCCTGCACGCGAGTGACCCCACCGGCGCGTACCGGATCGCCGACGTGGTCGCCGGTCGGTCGTGCCTGCACCGGCTCGAGGCCGCGGAGCTCGGCCCGCTGGCCGGCTGCCGGGTCGCGCACCTCCAGTGCCACATCGGCCTCGACACGATCTCGCTCGCCCACTTAGGGGCGGCCGAGGTGGTGGGCCTCGACTTCTCCGACGTGGCGCTCGCCGCCGCGCGGGGGTTCGCGGCGAGGGCCGGCCGGTCGGTCCAGTTCGTCGAGTCCGACGTGTACGCCGCGCGCGAGGCCCTCGACGGCTCGTTCGATCGGGTGTTCGTGACCTGGGGCGCGATCCCGTGGCTGCCCGACATCGGGCGGTGGGCCGCGGTGGTCGCGTCGCTGCTGCGGCCGGGCGGGCAGCTGTACCTCGCCGAGACCCACCCGTTCGCCGCGTGCCTCGACCTGGTCGACGGCCGGATCGTGCCGACGTTCCCGTGGCGGACCGCGCCGGACGCCCCGATTCGGTTCGACGAGCCGACGACGTACACCGGCGATCCGCGCCCGATCGCGAACCCGATCAACTACGGGTGGAACCACTCGCTCACCGACATCCTCGGCGGGCTGCGGCGCGCCGGGCTCACCGTCGAGCGGTTCACCGAGCACGAGCTGCTGCCGTACCACCTGTTCCCGACGATGGTGCCCGCCCCGGGCGAGGGCCCCACGATGTACGAGCTGCCGCCCGACGTCCCGCGGTTCCCCCTGTCGTTCTCGCTCACCGCGACCCGGTGACGGTCACTGCCCGCGCGCCTCGCCCGCGACCCACGCGAAGACCTCGGCCACCGGCCGCGCGAGGACGTAGCCGGGGAGCAGCACCACCGACCAGAACAGCAGCGACCGGTTCCAGTCGTCGGACCACCGGAACGGGTGATCGATCAGGCCGCCGAACAGGCCCAGGTTCGACAGGTCCGGCTTCGGTCTGACGAAGTAACCGAGGAACAAGTACAGCAAGTATCCGGCGGCGGCCGCGAGGCCGACCCGCAGGTCCGCCGCAGCGACGGCCGCCCCCACCCCGACCGCGACGAACAGCCCGACGGTGAACAGGAACCGCAGCACCGCGAACCCGATCCACACGGTGCGGATCGGGCCGTCGCCGTGGACGTCGAGGCGACCGGCCGAGCCCGGATTCGCCGACTCTCCCAACCACTCGAACAACGACATCGGCACCCCCAGCGGGCGTACGGTCGCGCGCCGTCATCATTGCCGTTACCCGCTGCGGGTGAAACCGATGCGACCGGACGACCGACCGTGGGGCGTGTACGTACACGTGCCGTGGTGCCGCGCGCGCTGCCCGTACTGCGCGTTCGCGGTGGTGCCCGGGCGCGAGGCCCCGCAGTGGCGCCCGTTCGTGGCCCAGGTGGCGCGCGAGCACGCGCTGCGGCGGCCGTGGTTCACCGGCGCGCCCTCCACCGTGTACTTCGGCGGCGGCACCCCGTCGCGGCTCCCGCCGCAGGCGCTCCGGGCCGTGCTCGACGCGGTGGGGCCGGCGGCCGGCGCGGAGGTCACCGCGGAGGCCAACCCCGAGGACCTCGACCAGGAGTGGGTCGACGCCGCAGTGGAGGCGGGGATCGACCGGCTGTCGATCGGGGTGCAGTCGTTCGACGGTCCGGTCGCGCGCCGCCTCGGGCGCGGACACACCCAGCGGACCGCCGAGGACGCGATCCGCCGGGTGAGCCGGTCGTCCTTTCGCACGTTCTCGGTCGACCTGATCTTCGCGGTGCCCGGGCAGACGCTGGCCCAGCTCGACGCCGACCTCGACCGCGCGATCGCGCTGGGCGCGCCGCACGTGTCGATCTACGGGCTGACGTTCGAAGACGGCACGCGGTTCGAGCGCGTGCGGGCCCTGGGCAAGTTGACCCCGGCCGACGACGACCTGTGGCGGACGATGTACGACCGGATCGTCGAGCGGCTCGGCGCGGCCGGGATCGAGCGGTACGAGGTGTCGAACTTCGCCCGCCCCGGCCACCGCTCCGCCCACAACCGGCTGTACTGGACCGACGCGCCGTACCTCGGCCTCGGCCCGTCGGCGCACGGGTACGCCCCAGACGGTCGCCGGTGGGTGAACCTGGCGGAGCTCGATCGGTATCTCGCGGCCGCCGACCCGCTCGACACCCTCGAGCGACCCTCCCCCGAGGCCGCCGCCACCGACCTGGTGGTGAGCTCACTCCGCGCGATCGACGGCCTGGACCGGGCACGCCTGCGCACGTCCACCGGGCTCGACCTCGACGACGACGTGGTGGAGCGGCTGGTCCGGGCCGGGGCGATCGAGCGGCGAGCGGAGCACCTGGCGCTCACTGCCGAGGGGTTCCCGGTGTGTGACGGCGTGGTGGCGCGGCTAGTCGACTCGCTCGGCCCCGCCCGGGCCCGGTGAGCGCGGCGGCGTCGCCCGGGACGAGCAATACCGCGTTCGCACCCACGTAGGGCAGGCTGAGCGCCGCTCGCGGGTTACCATCGGCGAGCGTGAGGCGACGGCGCACACCGCGCGATCCCTCGCCACCGGAACGGCGCCGACACGGCGGAGGGTGGGGTTGGCAACCCGAGACTTCTACAACATTCTCGGTGTCGAACGCGACGTTTCGGCAGACGACATCAAGAAGGCGTACCGCGTGCTCGCGCGGAAGTGGCACCCGGACCGGAACCCCGGGGACTCCGCCGCTGAGGTGCGGTTCAAGGACGTGAACGAGGCGTACCGCACGTTGTCCGACCCCGAGAAGCGCTCGCGTTACGACCGGCTGGGCCCGCTGTACACCGAAGACGGCCGGCCGCCCCGACCCGAAGAGCTGAACCAGGTGGTGGGCACGATGTGGAACAACCTGTTCCGTCGCCGCGCGGCTCAGCGCGGGGAGGACCTGCGCTACACGGTGTCGGTCACGCTCGAGGAGGTCGCGTCCGGCGCCGAGAAGGAGATCACCGTCCCGCGCACCGTGCGGTGCGGCACCTGCGCCGGTGAAGGGGCCGATCCGAACGGCGGGCGCCGCACCTGCGACGTGTGCAAGGGCACCGGGCGCGCCACCGGTCCGCGCCTGCTGCGGTCGGACTGCTACCACTGCAACGGCCGGGGCTTCCTCGTCGACAAGGCCTGCCCGACCTGCGCCGGAGACGGCCGCACCGCCGCCGAGGACCTGCTGCGGGTGAAGATCCCCGCCGGGGTGACCACCGGGCAGAAGCTGAAGGTGGGCGCGAAGGGCAACGCCCCGCGCGGCACCGGCGAGCCCGGAGACCTGTTCGTGATCGTGAGCGTGTCGGAGCACCCGCTGTTCCGTCGCCGCGGCGACGACGTGCTGCTCGAGGTGCCGTTGACGTTCCCCGAGCTCGCGATGGGCGCCGACGTGACCATCCCCACGCTCGAGGGCGCGACCGCGATCCGGGTCCCCGCCGGAAGCCCCCCGGGCAAGGTGCTCCGCCTCGCGGGGCGCGGGATGCCACACGTCGGCAAGCCGGGGCGCGGTGACCTCCACCTTCAGCTCGTGCTCGAGGTGCCGAACAGTCTCGACGAGTCCCAACGGGGCGCGCTCGAGACCTGGGCCCGCCAGCTTCCGCGCGGCGCACACCCGCGCCGCGCACACTTCGACCAGCTCGTTCAGGAGCGCAAATGACCTCCCCTTCCCCCCTCCGGTCGTTCGGTGCCGCGCTGTTCGTGGCGGCCGCGCTGCTCGTGGTCCCGGCCGCGCACGCCGGAAAGAAGCACACGTCCCCCGACGTGGTCGAGGACGCGCTCGCGTTCGCCACCACCGACCGCGACCGCGCGATCCGGCTGCTCGAGGAGACGATCGACGAAGACCCGAACGCCGCCGACGTGGCGGTGTTGATGGTGCACGCGGGTGAGCAACGCCGCCTCGCCGGCAACCCCGCCGAGGCGCGCAAGTGGTTCGTGAAGGTCGTCACCGGCGGCGTCCCCGGAGCCGAGCTCGAGTCGGCCAAGCTCGGCCTCACGTTGCTCGACGCCCGCGACGCGCTCGACGGCCGGGTGTTGTCGGCGCTCGCCGCCGCCCCCGAGAAGGACGTGCTCGCGACCCAGAACGCCGATCGGTACCTGATGCTCGCGATCGACGCCGCGAAGAAGAACGACGATCGCAGCGTGGGCGGGTTCGCGAAGAAGGCGATCGCGTTCTCCCGCGAAGACCCCGCGGTGTCGAAGCGGATCAACACCACGCTGAGCTCACTCGCGGGCACCGGCGCGCCGGCGGTCGACCCGGTGATGGGCGGCCAGACCCCGGTGGAGCGGGCCGAGGCCCTGTACAAGTCCGGCGACTTCACCGAGGCGCGCACCGCGGCCCAAGACGCCCTGGTGACGGCCGAGGGGCCGGACCGCGACCGGATGTCGGGGATGATCCGCACGATCGACGCCGGGGCGGCCACCGGGAAGATCGCCGTGCTGCTGCCGTTGTCCGGGAAGTACGAGGCGGTCGGCGCCCAGGTGAAGGACGCGCTGTCGTACGGGTACGGGGGCGGGTCGAAGCAGCTCGTGTTCCTCGACACCGGCGCCACCGCCGAAGGTGCGGTGGCCGCGATCGAGAAGGCGGTGCTCACCGAGCACGCGATCGCGGTGGTCGGCCCGTTGCTCACCGACGAGACCGACCTCGTGATCCGGGCGGCCGAGAACCTGCACGTGCCGCTGCTGTCGCTGTCGCAGTCGTACGAGGCGACCGCCGGAAACTACTGGTCGCTCCAGGGCATGTACACCCGGGTCGACCAGATCGACGCCCTGCTCGAATACGCGATGGGCGCCGAGCGGGCGATGAAGAACTTCGCGATCTTCGCGCCGGACAACCCGTTCGGGAACCACGCGGCCGAGCTGTTCCGCAAGGCGGTCGAAGCGCGCGGCGGCTCGATCACCACCGAGGCGCGGTACTCGGCGGAGGAGACGAACCTCCTGCCGTACGCGAAGAAGCTCGGCACGCGCACCGGCGACATCGGCTCGCTCCGAGCGGCGGCGAAGGCACAAGGCGGCAACCCCGACACGGTGGTCCTGCCGCCCCAGCTCGACTTCGACGGCATCTTCATCCCCGACACCGCCGCGCGCACCCCGCTCGCGTGCGCCGCGCTCGCGTTCGAAGAGTTCCCGATGGGCGACTTCACCCCGACCCGCGGGATGAAGAAGATCCCGCTGCTCGGCCTGTCGGGCTGGAACACGCCGAACCTCGTGGCGACCGGCAACGAGTACACCCGGAACAGCCTGTTCGCCGACGTGTTCTCCGCCACGGTCGTGGGGGAGGCCGACCCGTTCGTGACCGCGTTCAAGGCCGCGTACGGCCGGACGCCGAGCGCCCTCGAGGCGGCCACGGTGGATGCCGGGCGCCTGCTCGCGGTCGCGGCGCGGTCGCCGGCGACGACCCGCCCGGCGTTCCGAGACGCGCTGCTCGCCGCGACGATCGACGACGCGGTGACCGGCGCCACCAAGTTCGATCCGGCGACCCTGCGCGCCGCACGCACGATGGTGATCCTGACGATCACCCGCTCGTCACTCGACGATCTGGCGACGGTCAACGTGGATTGACAGCTGTTCGGGCCGCAGGGCCGGACCCGGGCGGTGGCGCGCACCCCCGGGCTCCATTACGATCGTGGCCCCTTCAATCGGACCCGTTCTCGGTGGAACCCCCACAGTATCGAACATCGTTCTCCCTGGGACTTCGTCCTGCGGAGTCTTCGGGCCTCGGGCTTCGTCCTGCGGACTCTCCAACCCTCGGACTCCGCCCGGCGGGGTCGTCGGTCCCCGGACTCCCCGCTGCGGGTCCCTCCTCTCGCGACGACGCCGAGCGGAGCGTGATCAACCGCCTCCTCACCGGCCGCGGACCCGCTCCGAGCTGGGTGTCGGTCGATGCCGGCCACGACTGCGGCGTCACCGCCAGCGGCACCGCGCTCACCGTCGACACGCTCGTCGGGGGGGTGCACTTCGACGCGGCGACCCCGCCCGAAGACCTCGGCTACAAGGCGGTCGCGGTGTCGGTGTCCGACCTGGTCGCGGCCCGCGCGCGGCCCGAGTGGTTGCTGTTGTCGTTGTC
>JBEBJC010000120.1:0-13530 GCA_040080105.1 Myxococcota bacterium | reverse complement strand
GCGTGCCGGCGATGCGGCGAGCGCTGATGCAGCGCGCGGCGGTCCGGGGCGAGCTCGGCGACCCTGGCGCGCTCGAGGACGCCGAGCAGGCGGTGGCCGCCTCCGCCGCCGGGGCCGAGTGGGCCGAGGCGACCTGCTGGCACGGGATGGTGCTCGGCCTGCTCGGCCGGGTCGCCACCGCCGAGGGGCGGTTCGAGGCGGCGCTGCGCGAGCAGCCGACCCAGTACCTCGGCACCTATGGCCTCGGGTGTGTGCGGCTCGACCAGGGGAGGGCGCAGGAGGCGCTCGCCCGGTTCGACGCGGCCCGCGCGACCGCGAACGCGCGGGGCGACCGCCAGAACGACGTGTTGATCTCGTTGATGCGCGCCAACGCGCTGCGGGCGCTCGGCCGGGCGGACGAGGCCGAGGCGATCGCGCGCGAGGCCGAGGTCGAGCTGGTGCGTTCCGGGCTCGGGTTCGTGTGGCAGGCGCGGCTCGCGGTCGGGTTCTCCCGCCTCGCGCTCGGCGAGCCGCACCGGGCCGGCGTGCCGTTCACTCGCGCGATGGTCGGCGGGGAGCGCGCGCGGCGGATGGCGGTGCTCGGGCTCGCCGTGGTCGCCGACCGCACCGGCCAGGACCCGTCGCGGTGGCTCGAGGCGTTCGACCCGTCCGGCCTGTGGCAGTCCCTCGCGTACGAGCGCGAGGCGATCCACCTCCTCGACCGGATCACCGCCGAGACGCTTCTGCCCGGGGTCGCGGCGCTGGCGGCCGACCGCGCGGGGCGCCTGCGGGCCCGCATCGGCTGACCCACACGGGGCAGTTGTTTCGAGTTGTGCCACCTGCCGGTCGAGCGCCGTCGGCCCGGGGGGCGCCGGGTACGCTGTGGCCCGTGGGAGGTTCGATGCGCGCACTTTGGTGGATGGCGCTGGGCGGAGCGGGCTGCACGATCGTGGTGAACCCCAAGGACGACCCGTCCGAGCCGACGGCGCCCACCGGGGGCGGCGGGGGCACGACCTCGCCCACCACCGACACCGACTCGTGGACCACCACCACCACCGACCCCACCGACCCGCCGACCACGCCCACCAGCGACGCGTACCCGTGTGGCGACGGGTGCGACTGGTCGATGGAGGTGGTCGACGACCTGAAGGACACCCTGCTGCCGCCGTACAGCGAGTGGGACGCCGCGATCGCGCCCGACGGGACGGTGCACGTGGTGCTGTTCGACTCGGGCCCGAACGAGATCCGGTACGTCTCGTCGAACGGGTGGGCCGGAGAGCTGGTGAAGGACATGCCGCCGCTCCAGCAGGCCGGGTGGCAGGACTGCGACGTGGACGTGGACGTGGGCGCCGACGGCGTCGCGCACCTCGCGTACAACGTCGCGGTCGACCTGTACGGCACCACCGAGTGCTGGTACACCCGGGTCGACGGCTCGTGGCTGCACTCCGAGGTCGTGGTCGAGATGGGGTTCGCCGACTACGCCCAGGTCGAGGCCGATCTGGCGGGCAACCCCCAGATGTTGTGCGGCTGGAACGGGCTCTTTGTGTGGGACGGCGCCGAGTGGATCGAGAACCCGGGCTCGCCTGGTGGGCGGGTGGCCGAGGCCAGCACGATCGACCCGATCAGCGGGTGGTTCGTGTTCGCCACCGACAGCGAGCTGTTGGCGTACACCCCAGGTGGGTGGGTGATCGAGGACCTGCTGCCCGGGGTCGAGCTCGACGTGGACTCGCTCGAGATCTTGCCGGACGGCTCGATCCACCTCGGGGCGGAGGAGCTTTCGGGGGACTCGTCGTACGAGGTGCAGAGCGTGGTGCACCTCACCGACGCGTCCGGCGTGTGGGAGGTCGAGGTGCTCGACGACTTCGGCACCCCCGCGCACGCGGCGTTCGCCCAGGACAGCTCCGGCCGGCTGCACGCCGCGTGGCTGTCCGACCAGCAGGGCGGCCTGGTGTACGCGGTGCGCGACGGTGACCTGTGGAACATCGAGCGGACCGAGATCGACTACCCGAACCACTACTCGCTGAAGCTGCTGATCGACCCGACGAACGACAAGCCGCTGCTGTTCATGGAGGACTCGGGCGCCGACGAGCTGGTGGTGTTCCGCGGGCAGTGATCAGCCCTCGTAGTCCCCGACGTCGAGCCGGGTGTCCTCGATCAGCTGGACCGCGTCGTCGATCTGCAGGGCCAACACCGCGAGCCGATCGGCCACGCCGCTCTTCGCGAGCTCGAGCAGCGGCGCGAGCTGCGCGGTCGCGGCCTCGAGCTCCGCCTTGGCGCCCCGGACCTCGATCAACACCGACGCGAGCTCCGCGAGCTGGCTCGTCGCCTCCGCCGCGAGGTCCGCCGCCCCCGACGCGGCGCCGAGCGCGTCGAGCGCGCCGTCCACCGGCCCGAGCAGCTCGTCCGCGCCGAGCTTGTCGAACCCGGTGAGCACGGCTCCGACCTCGTCGGCGTCCTGCGCCATCGCGGACATCCCCTCAGCGGAGGACAGGGCTCCCTCCACCATCGTCTCGGGAGCGTCGGCGCCGAACACCGCGTCGAGCAGCGCGGTCTTGCCCGCATCGGCCAGCTGTCCCGCCAGCAGCTCGACGGCGACGGGCGCGGCCGGGCCGAGGGGGACCGACGCGGTGGCCAGCGCGGTCACCGCGTTCTCGAGCGCGGCGGTCAGCGCTGTGTCGACGCACTCCTTCGCGAACGCTTGCACCGTCGCGAGGCACCGCGCGCGCAGCGCCTCGGCCCGCCCCGCGAGGTCCGCCACCCGCCGGAGCTCGGGACCGATCCCGCTCGCCACCCCTGCGAGCAGCAGCCCCTGCGCGACCGTCGCCTCCACCCGGTACTGCGCCGTGAACTGCCCGAGGGTGCGCCACGCGTCGAGCCACATCGTGGTGTCACACAGATCTCCGAGGTCCACCTCGACCTGCGCGATCAGCGCGCCAGCCTCGGCCGCGGACATGTCCGCGAGGTTGGCGCGGTCCACCGAGATCATCTGGCGCAGCTGACCGCTCGAGCCCACCGCCGCGAGGGCGGTCGCTCCCATCGCCTCCGGCAGCTGGCCGACCACCCCCGACAGCCCCTTCTCCGCGGCGGCGGCCTGGGCGGTCACCTCCCCGATCCGAGCGTCGAAGGCAGGGGTCAGGCCCGGGGCGTCGGCCGGGTCGCCGGCCGGGGGGACCTCGGACGCGCGGGCCTCGTTGCTGCCGAAGTCCTGGGCCTCCTGCGCCGTCTCGGTGGAGGCGACTTCCTGCTGCTGTGCCACCTGCTGCTGCTGCTGCTGCTCCTCCACCGGGCCCTCCCGTCGGAGGTGCAGAGCAAGGGTGAAGCCGCGATATAGTCGGCGTTTTTCCGTCGGTGACCGCTGTCACCGACGGTCGTCGTCGGTCACCACGAGGTGCCGGCGCCGCCGCCGCCGCCGCCGTGGGAGTGGTGGCGGCGCCGGTGGCCGAACCGGGGGCGCTTGCGCGGGGTCACCCGGACCTCGGTCGAGCTCGCGCCGCAGTGGTGGCATCGCTCGGTGACCCGCTCCTCCCCGTTCGACCACGGGCTCGCGTGCGTCACGCACTCGCGGTGGGTGGTGCAGGTGAGGTTCTGGCACCGGGGGCACTTCGTGGCGGCGAGCCAGGTCGGGACGGCGAAGGCGCGGACCTGCCGACACTTCGGGCACTGGTGGATCTGGTGGTCGACACTGCCGAGCTGCTGCTCGGATTGCTGGCCGGGGGTGAGGCGAGCGCGCTCGGCCGCCCGCTCGAGCCGCGGCATCTCCATCGCGCACCTGTCGCAGGTCCGCTCCTCACGGCGACGCCGGCGAGCCGACACCAGCACCGCCGCGACGACGCCCACCCCGACCGCGGCGAGCCCGGTGCCGGCCGCGGCCGCGTCGCCCACCCACTCGGAGGCGGCACGCGCCGACGGACCGTCGACGCCCAGGCGCGCGTCCTCCGGATGCTCCCGCAGGCGACGGTCGATCGGCTCCATCCCGTCGAGCAGCCCGAGCCCGAACTTCCGCTTGGCGAACCGGGGCACCAGGTGGCGCTGCTGCACCTCGACCAGGTACGGGTCGGGCAGCACCGCGTCGAGGCCGGCGCCGGTCACCATCTCGGTCCGGCGCTGATCGATCACCAGCAGCACCAGCAGCCCGTTGTCGGCCCGCGCGTCCCCCAGGCCCCAGTGGTCGAACAGGTCGTTCGCGAACGCGACGGGCGTACCGTCGACCGTCGGCACGGTGACGATCGCCACGTCGACGCGCAGGTCGCGGTGCAGCGCCACCAGCTGCTCGTTCAGCGCCGCCTCGTCGCGCTCGCCGATCACCTCGGCCGCGTCGGCGACCCACCGTCCGCGGCGACGCGGATCGGGGACCTCGGTCACCGTCATCGCCTGCGCCAGCCCGAACCACCCCACCATCGGCCCTCCTCGGGCGGGGTCCAGCAAGGGGCGTGCCCGCGGAGAGCGGAGGTCTGCCCGAGGTCAGGTGACCGACGTCGGTCAGTGGGCGGTGAGCCCTCCGTCGACCACCAGCTCGTGCCCGGTCACCCACGACGCCTCGCCGGACGCGAGGAACGCGATGCACGACGCGACCTCTTCCGGGCGCCCGAGGCGACCGAGCGGGTACGCGCGCGCCATCTGCTCGCGGGTGCGCCCGAGCTGCGCCAGCCCGTCCTCGGCCATCTGGGTCTCGACGATCCCCGGGTGCACCGCGTTCACCCGGATCCCGCGCGGCCCGAGCTCGACCGCCGCGCTCTTGGTCATCGCGCGCACCGCGCCCTTGCTGCCGCCGTACAGCGTGTGCTGCGGGGCGCCGATGATCCCCGCGACCGACGACACGTTGACCACGGCGCCGCCGGTGCCCATCCCGCGCGCGGCGTGCTTGAGTCCGAGCGCCACCCCCTTCACGTTGACCCCGAGCAGCCAGTCGATCTCGGTCGGATCGAGGTCCTTCACCGGCCCGAGCCGGAACACCCCGGCGTTGTTCACCAGGATCGACACCCCGCCGAACCGCTCCCGGGCCAACGCGAACACCTGGGCCCACTGCGCGTCGTCGGCCACGTCGTGCGCGAGCGCGAGCACCTCGGGCCCGTGCGCCGCGAGGCCCACCGGGTCGAGGTCGGTCGCGACCACCGACGCCCCCTCGTCGAGGAACCGGCGCACGGTGGCCCCGCCGATCCCGCCCGCCGCACCGGTCACGATCGCGACCTGCCCATCGAGACGTCCCACCGGGCCTCCCGCCGACCCGGTAACGCTCAGTCGGCGCGGGTCAACGTCATCTCCCAGTTCGTCTCCCAGGTCGCCCCGCCGTCGGCAGAGAACGCCTGCGACCAGCTCGCGGTGTGGTCTCCGCGGCGCCAGTCGAACCACACCCGGATCGGTCGGCCGCCGAGCGTGTCGTCGCCGAAGAACGAGCCCCGGTCACCCTCGAACCGGCCGACCACCGGCGGCTGAATCTCGCACTGCCGGTCGTCGACCCACCAGATCCGCCAGCTGCGGGTGCGCGGGTCGAACACCCGCACGGTCCCGCCGTTCAGCGGGGCGCCGTCGACGTACCGCGGGATGGTGAGCGCGTCGTAGTTGCCGAGGCCGCCGAGGATCGGGCGCACCTCGGCGGTGGCGTCGAACACCTCCCAGGTGGTGTCGCCGACCAGCCGCCGCGCCAGGCGCCGGTTCTGCACCTGCCACCGCCCGAACAAGAAGTCGAAGTCGCCGCGGCCGTCGTCCATCACTGCCTCCGGACCCAGTGGAGCCCGGCGGCGGCCGGCCGGCCAGAGCCAGTTCGCGCCGGTTCGGCCAGACCAGCGGGTCAGTGGGCGACACACCCGTCGGGTACGCCGTCGACCGTGCCGAACACCTTGTCCCACAGGTCGTCGGCGAGGTCGCGCGGCAGCCCGAGCACCCCGCCCCGGTCGAGCGCGCAGATCCGCTCCACGTCGCGCAGGAACAGCTCGGGGCCCCGCGCGTTGCGCAGCACGTCGACCACCTGGGGCAGGTCGATCACCACCGGGTGGTCCTCCCACCACAACACGTTGTACGGGGACAGATCGCCGTGCGCCCACCCGAGCGCGAGCAGCTTCTCCACCGTGTCGAGCACCGCGCCGACCACCCCCGGGACCTGCTCGGGCTCGAGGTGGACCCGCGACAGCGCCGGCGCGCCGCCGGTCTCGTCGCCGACGAACGCGGTGAGCACCGCGTTCGGGTTCGCGTCGAACGGCTCGGGGACGGCGCCGCCGGCGAGGTGCAGCTGCTGCAGCGCCCGGTGCTCGTGCATCACCCACGAGGTGTGGGCGCTGGCCTTCCCGAACCGGCTGCCCTTGCGCAGCGCGCGGGCGGTGCGCTGGTCGCGCGCCCGCACCCTGTTCCCCTGCGCGTCGACCAGGCCGCGCCCCTCGCGGTACGCCGCGTCGTTCGACAGCTCGCGCAGCCACCGCGGGCGGTACACCTTGGCGGCGAGCAGCCTGCCGTCGAGCGTGTCACCCGCGAGACAACAGTACACCTCCGCCTCTTTTCCGCCGGACACCTTGTACAGCACGTCGACGAGCGTGCCGTCCTCGAACCACTCCCCCAACGACTCCTCCAGCCACCCGCCCTCGGGTCGCTGGGGTCGATACGTCCACCCTTCCATCGTCCACACCTTCCGAACCTGGGGTTTCTCGGCAGGATGCGCGTGGTTCTACCTGGAGCCTCCGCGCGCACCGTTCGTGGTCACGTGCATGGGAACCTCCAGGGGAAGGGGCGCCGGGCGCCTAAGGTGGGTGAGGCCTGCGATTCCGCAGGGCGCGGTCCGAGGACCGACACAGTTTGCGGTATCCCGATCCGAGACCGCGCGAGGAACCTCGAGTCAGTCGAACGCGGCCCGCACCGCCGGGCGCGCGCGCACCGCCTCGGCGTCGACCGGGGACAGGCCCTGGGCCAGCCGCTCCACCACCTGACGCACCGCGTCGCGCACCCGCGGGTCGGGGCTCGCCCGATCGAGCGCCAGCAGCAGCTCGAGCCGGAGCCCGTCGACCTCCGAGCCCCCGGCGCCGATCAGCTTCAACCCCCGCTTGACCGCGTTGCGGGCGGGGTCGACCTGGCCGATCTCGATCAGCGCGCGCGCGGCGTCGAGCGCGATCCGGGTCCCGACCAGCACCAGCAGCGCCGGCGGACGGTTCAGCGCCCACGCGGCGAGGTCGCGCGCCCGCATCGGGTCGGACCCAGCGTGGAGCCGCGCGCACACCGCGGCGTACTGCGCCGCGGGGTCGGACAGGCCGCCCGAGCCGAGGTCGTCGCCCGGGGGGAGCGCCGCGAGCGCGTCGTGCACCCGGCCGAGGTCGGCGAGCACCCGCGCGGCGCGGATCCGCGGCTCCCAGCCCGACTCCTCGGTCGCCTTGGCGAACACCAGGCTCTGCTGCGCCGCCTCCTCCGCGAGCTCGAGCCGCCCGAGCCGGAGGTGGAGGTCGGCCGCGAGCGCGTACGCCTCCGGCAGCCGCTCGCCCATCCCGTGCCGGCGCGCGAGGTCGATCAGGGTCTCCGCCCGGTACGCCGCCGAGCCGAACCGGCCCGCCTCGGTGTCGAGCTCGACCGCGCGCGCGAGCACCCCCGCGCGCACCCGGTAGTCGCCGTCGGGGTTCAGCAGGTCGTCGGCCTGGCCGAGCCAGTCCGCGGACTGCACCAGGTCGCCGCGCACCGCGCACAGGTGCGCCAGCCCTCGCCGCGCGCGCGCCTCGGCGTCGCGGTTTCCGGTCGCCACCGCCGCCCGCAGCGCGTCGTCCCACAGGCGGGCCGCCTCGTCGAGCCGGCCGGCCCGCAGCGCGATGTCGGCCAGCGCGCGCAGCGCCCCGCCGCGGTGCTCGACCTCGTCTCCCGACCCCTCGGCCGCCGACGCCACCGTGCGCACCGACCGCAGCAGCAGCGGCTCGGCCTCGGCGAACCGACCCGCCCGGTAGTACGCGCGCCCGAGCGAGCCGAGCGCGCGCGCGATCGCGGCCGGGTCCCGCTCCACCTCCGCCGCCTCCGCCGCCGCCGCGAGCGGCTCGATCGCCTCGGTCCACGCCCGGCGCGCGAGCAGCGCCTCCCCCCGCAGCAGGTGCAGCCAGCGCAGCTGCTTCGGGCGCTCGGCCGCGGGCAACGCCGCCTCCCCCGCCTCGCGCACCGCCTCGGCCGCGTCACACGTCTCGATCACCTCGCCGAACCGCCCCTCGCGCGCCGCCCGCCGCGCCGCCTGGATGTACAGCGGGTACGCGGCGGCGTCGTCTCCGGCCGCCTTCAGGTGGCGCGCCACCTCGAGCGCGTTCGCGCGGCGCTTCCGGGCCGACAGGGCGGTGGCGATCCGCGCGTGCAGCTCCTGCTTCCGCCGCGCGTCCAACGTCGACCGGACCACCCGCGCCGCGCACGGGTCGCGCAGGGTCACCTGCTCGTCGGCGTCGATCTCGGTGCGCCGGAGCACCTGGTGGTCGATCAGGTGGTCGATCTTGCGCGGAACGTCGGCCGGCGACCGCGGGCCGTCGGTCGCGCGGCACCGCTCGAGCAGCGCGGCGGACGCGGGCCGGTCGAGCAGCGCCAGCACCTCGACCAGCTCCCGCCCCGCCGGGTCGAGCTCGGCCACCGTGGCCGCGACCCGCGCCGCCACCGACGCCGGCACCGGCAGGTCGACCCGGCGGAAGTCGTCGAGCGGGCGCGCGGGGCGCAGGTTCTCCCCGGCCGGCGCGAGCCACCCCTCGGCCACCAGCGCGTCGAGCTGGGCCATCATCGGGCCCGGCAGCCCGCAGTAGTCCGTGTGCAGCCGGCGCGACAGCAGCGGCGCCACGGGCCCGGTGACCCCGCGGTCGCGCAGCATCGCGATCACCGCCTTCGGCTCGACCGGACCGAGCGCGATGGTGACCAGCGGCAGCCCGCGCCCGTCCTCGTTCGCGAGCGACATCAGCTCCCCGTCGGGGTCGCGGGCGGTGAACACCACCAGCAACGACCGGTCGGCGCTGGCCGCGCGGGTGAGGCGGGCGATCGAGCGGATCACGCTCGGGTCCGCGCGATCGAGGTCGTCGACCGCGAGCACCGTGGGGTCGTGCCCGAGCTTGCCGGCGATCGCCTCCACGTCGCCCGCGAGCGGCAGCGGCAGGCCCAGCACCCCCGACAGCTCCCCCAGCGGGTCGCCGATCGCCGAGCTCGGCGCGACCTTCAGCCCGTGGATCCGCGCGGTGTCGATCAGGTGCCGCAGCAGGTGGCTGCGACCGGTGCCGTCCGGGCCCACCAGGCCGACCACCAGCCCCTTGCGCCGCACCGGGCCGCGCGACTGCAGGTCGAGCAGGAACGTGGTCCACCGGTTGGTCACGTCGTCGCGGCCGCGCATCGGCGGCCCGTCGGGCTCCTGCGGACGGTCGAGCGCCTGCAGCACCGCCGCCGACGACGGGTACCGGTAGGTGCGGTCCTTCTGCAGCAGGCGGGCGCAGATCCGCTCGAGCACCGGCGGCACGTTCGGGTCGACCGCCCCGGCCGGGCGCGGGATCTCGGTCAGGTGCCGCGCGAGGTACCCGGCGATCGAGTCCGCCTCGATCGGCCGGTGGTAGGTGCACATCAGGTACAGCACCGCGCCCAGCGCGTACAGGTCGGTGCGCTTGTCCACCCCTTCGTCGGTGATCAGCTCGGGCGCCATGAACGCGACCGTGCCCACCAGGCGGCCGGCCATCGTGAGGTTGGTCGACTGGGTGTTCTCGCCGCCCTTCACCACCCCGAAGTCGCTGATCTTCGGCTGGCCGTCGCGGGTGAGCAGCACGTTGCCCGGCTTGAGGTCGCGGTGGATCAGCCCGAGCTCGTGTACGTAGGTCAGCCCATGGCACAGCCCGCGCAGCACCTGCTCGACCCGCTCCCACCGGTCGCCCGGGTCGGTCGCCTTCCACCGCGCGATCTCGGTGTCGAGGTCCGGCCCGTCGACGTACTCCATCGCGATCCACGGGTACCCGCCGTGCACGCCGGCCTCGTACACGTGCACGATGTTCGGGTGGTCCATCCGGGCCAGCGCGCGGTACTCGCGGGTGAACCGCTTCACCTCCTCCGACAGGACCCGCGCCGGGTTCAACACCTTGACCGCGACCACCTTGCCCGCGTCGTCGACCGCCCGGTACACGCTCGCGAGGCCGCCGGTCCCCACCAGCGCCTCGAGCCGGTACGGCCCGATCCGATCCCCTTCCGCGGGTTGCGCACCGAGGCCGCCCGCCCACTGCGGCTGACCGGACGACAACGGGGAACCTCCGGGGGACCGGGTCGCCGTCGGCCCGACCCGGGTCGACTGTACCGCACGCGCTCGCCCGAGGGTAGGACCCCCCGCGGGCGCCGGAGCTTCCACCGTCGCGGCGCTCCGATCCGACGACACCGCGGTGCGACCCCGCGGATCGGACCACCTCTGGTACAGTCCCCCCGATGTCGTCCACCGAGACCCGTCTCGCCGACCCCGACGCGGTCCGCGACCTGCTGTCGGGGCTCCCGTCTGCCCTGACGGAGCGGATCGTCGCGCTGTCCGCGCGCCTGCTCGGCCGCCCGTACCAGGCGTTCCCGCTGATCGGCGGCCCCACCACGCCGGAGCAGCTCGTCACCCGGGTCGACCGGTTCGACTGCGTCACGTTCGTGGAGACGGTGGTGGCGCTGGCCACCTCGGCGTCGCCGGAGGACTTCCCGCGGCGGCTCACGAACCTCCGCTATTGGCAGGGCAAGGTCGAGTGGGCCCACCGGAACCACTACTGGTCGAGCTGGATCAAGCGCAACGTGCGCGCGCACCTGGTGGAGCGGGTCGCGCGCAACCACTGGCGCGCCGACTCGCCCACCCCGCGCGCCCTGTCGGTGCTGCGCGACTACCCGACCCACCCGTGGAAGCCGCTGTACCTGCCGGCGGCGCGGGTCGACGTGCTGGAGCTGCTCGGCGAGCCCGGCGACGTGCTCGGGTTCGTCAGCCGGCGCGCCGATCTCGACACGTTCCACACCGGGCTGTCGATCCCGACCCCGTTCGGCCTGTACGTCCGCCACGCGGGCCGCTCGGCCGGCGAGGTGGTGCACCAGAAGCTGTCCGAATTCCTGACCGCCAACGACGTCCCCGGCGTGCTGGTCGTCCGCCCCCTCGAACCCCGGAGCTAGCCTTTGACCTCGATTACGGCACTACTCACCGAGTCCAGCGACCGCACCGCGACGGCGTTGGCGCAGACCGGCCTCGTCGGCTCGTTCGTCGCGCTGGTCCCCACCGGGGGGCGCACCGGGCGCACCGAGTGGGCGGGCCTGCCGTGGACCGAGATCGAGACCGCCGAGCCCGGCGCCGGCGGGGTGGTCGGGCCGCTGTTCGCCGACGCGAAGACGCCGTTCGTGCTGCAGGTCGTCGGTGACTTCGACCCGCACCCGACCGCGGTGCAGCGGATGCGGACCGCGGCGATCGAGAACGGCGCCGCGCTGGTGTACGGCGACTACGTGGACGCGGCGCCCGAGGGGCCGATCGCCCACCCGCTCGCCGACTACCAGCGGGGGAGCTTCGAGGACGCGTTCGCGTTCGGCCCGATCCGCCTGTGGTCGGTCGACGTGGTGCGCGCCGCGTGGAAGGCCCACGGCGGCGCACACGACCGCGCGTTCCACGCGTGGTACGACACCCGGCTCAAGGCGGCCGAACACGGGGCGGTGCTGCGCCTGCCCGAGCCGCTGGGGCTGCTCGTCCCCACCGACCGGCGCGCGAGCGGGCAGCGGGTGTTCGACTACCTCACCGCCGGGCGCGAGCGCCAGATCGAGGCGGAGCAGATCGCGACCCAGCACCTCGACCGGCTCGGGGCGCTGCTGCGCGGCCCGTTCCAGCCGTACGACCCGCCGGGGACGTGGGCGGTCACCGCCACGGTGGTGATCCCGGTGAAGAACCGGATCAAGACGGTGGCCGACGCGGTGAACAGCGCGCTGTCGCAGGTCGCGTCGTTCCCGTTCAACGTGATCGTGGTCGACAACCACTCGACCGACGGCACCACCGAGGTGCTCGCGGCGCGGGCGGCCGAAGATCCGCGCCTGGTGCACGTGAAGCCGGACCGGCTCGACCTCGGGATCGGCGGGTGCTGGAACGTGGCGGTGTTCCACCCCAAGGTCGGCAAGTACGTGGTCCAGCTCGACTCGGACGACCTGTACAGCGGCTCCGACACGCTCGAGCGGATGGTGCGGGCGCTCGTCGACCAGCGGGCCGGGCTCGCGGTGGGCTCGTACACCCTGGTGAACATGAAGCTCGAGCCGATCCCGCCGGGGCTGATCGACCACAAGGAATGGACCGACGACAACGGGCCGAACAACGCCCTGCGGATCGGCGGCCTCGGCGCGCCCCGGGCGTACGCGACCGAGCTGCTGCGCCAGGGGCCGTTCCCGAACGCGAGCTACGGCGAGGACTACGCGGCGGTGCTGCGGGTGTGCCGCACGTACAAGGTCGCCCGGGTGTACGACAGCCTGTACTGGTGCCGCCGGTGGGAAGACAACTCCGACGCCGACCTGAACCACCTCACCAAGGCCCGGTACCAGACCTACAAGGACCGGGTGCGCACGCTCGAGCTCACCGCGCGGATCCGGGCGAACCGCGGATGAGCACCGGGTGGGAGCCACACCTCGCCACCGCGGCCGACCTCGGCGTGGACGGGCCGCTGCGGGTCACCCTGCCGGCGTTCGTGCGGTGGCAGGTCGCCCGGTGGCCGAAGCTGCGCGAGTCGCGCGAGGCGCTCGCGGGCGTGCGCACCCGCACGCTCGACGCGGGCGCGCGCCGGTTCACCGTCCAGTGGAACCCGGCGCGGGCGGTGAGCTCGACCGCGAAGGTCGACCCGGCGTCGATCGCGGCGCGGCCGTGTTTCCTGTGCCCCCACGCGCTGCCGCCGGAGGAGGGCGGGCTCGCGTTCGGCGACGGGTGGGTGATCTTGCCGAACCCGGCGCCGATCCTGGCCGACCACCTGGTGATCGCCCACCGCGACCACCGGCCGCAGCAGGTGCTCGACGCGCTGCCGGCGCTGCTCGCGTTCGTCGAGGCGTGTGACGGCGCGATGACCGGGCTGTACAACGGCCCTCGGTGCGGCGCGTCCGCCCCCGATCACCTGCACCTGCAGGCGGTCGCGGCGGGCCAGCTGCCCGAGGAGGGCCGCGGTCCCGAGCGGATCGTGGGCCGGCCGCGCGGGGCCACCGTGTGGACCGCGGTCGACGCGGGGCGCGAGGTGGTGGGGATCCGCGGGCCGCGGGCGGCGGTCGAGGCCGCCACGCGGGACTGGATCGACGCGCTGTGGGCGCTCGAGCCGGGCCCGGACGAGCCCCGGGTGAACCTGGTGGTGACGCTCGACGCGGGCGAGCCGACCGTGCGGCTGTTCCCGCGCGGGGCGCACCGGCCCGCGTGTTTCTTCGCCGAGGGGGCGGACAAGTTGTCGATCAGCCCGGGCGTGATCGACATGGCGGGCGTGGTGGTGACGGTGCGGGAGACGGACTTCGAGCGGCTCGACGGCCCCACGCTGGCCGGGATCCTGCGCGAGGTCACGCTACCGCCCGAGCGGATGGCGGACGTGGTGCAACGACTGCGGGGGAGGTGGGGTGATGGGTGAGCCGGTGTTGCGG
>JBEBJC010000119.1:0-13536 GCA_040080105.1 Myxococcota bacterium | reverse complement strand
CCGTCGACCAGGTCCGGGCTCTGGAACGGCACCCCGGGGAATGGCTCGGAGGGGAACTCGATCGTCGCGAAGTCGGCGAGTGACACCTCGACCGCGTGGGCCTCGTGGCCGGACGCCACCAGCGCGGCGAACGAGTCGAACCGGTCGCCGCCGATCCGCCCGTCGAACGTGCCGGTGCCGTGGGAGCCGAGCCCGTCCCAGTCGAACGAGCAGGTCCCGTCGGCGTCGGGCAGGTCGAGCACGTCGCCGTCGCCGATGTCGTAGCCGCCGAACTCGCCGCCCCCGACCCCGCCGAGGAACAGGTTGTTCCGGAACAGCGCGCTCGACCAGGTCACCCCGGCCCACACCCCCATCGCGTCGCCGGGCTTGATCACGGTGTTGTGCAGCCACACGTCGCCGACCGAGCCGCGGTTCGGCTTGTACGCCTGGAACACCACGTTGACCAGCGAGTTGCGCACGAACCAGGTGGGGCCGCCGAGGGAGGGCTGCGACGACAGACCGATGAACACGTTGGTCGCGCGGTTCCCGACCACCCGGACGTTGCCCATCGCGAAGTCGGCCTCGACCGCGTCGTCGGCGCAGTCCCACAGGTCGTTCCACAAGATGTCGACCGACACCTGGTCGACGGCCTCGCCGTCCTCCAGCAGCGACACGCAGTCGCGGAACCCGTGCACCGCGTTGTGCTCGATCACGTTGCCCGGCCCGGTGACCACGATCCCCTCGCCGAGGTTGTCGCCGTCGACGCCGAGCGCGGCCTCGCGCCAGGTGGTCTGGCCGCTGATGGTGTTGTCGGCGAACCACCCGTCGGTCGAGCCGTCGCCGTACGCGACGATCCCGTTGCCCTCGGCGAGCGACGCGGTGATCGCGCACCCGACGACCGCGGGCCGCACCGCGCCGTTGAGCTTGACCTGCCCGTCGACCGCGAGCCCGCGCACCATCACGTCGCGGGTGCCGTCGAGCCGGACCTCGCCCTGCACCGCCGCGCCGGGCTCGCCCTCGATCACGATCGGCCGCTCCTCGGTGCCGTCGGCGTCGACGACCACGGAGCCGTAGGTCCCGGCCGCGAGGACCAGGTGGTCCCCGGCGCGCAGGTCGCCGAGCGCGGCGTCCAGCGTCGCGGGGGTGACGTCGACCCGGCGCGCGTCGGCGGCGACCTCCGGGATCCGGCGGGTGTGGACGTCGAGGGAGGTGGTGGTCCCGCCGCCGTCGGGGTCGGTGAGGGTGAGCTCGACGGTGTAGGCGGTGTCGGGCTGGAGCTCGAACACCGACCCGGCGTGGCGCGCGTCCCAGGCGAACCCCTCGTTCGCGCCGGCGCCGACCCGGAACAGGGGCATCGCGTCGCGCCACACGCCGTCCGGGCCGCGGAACCGCGCGGTGACCGCGGAATCCCCGTCGTCGTCACCGGCGAACGGCCACTCGATCGACAGGTTCCGGAACGTCGGGTGCGGCGACGCCGCCGTCCCCGGCTCGATCGCGTCTCCTGCCCACGCGCTGACGACCGCCCACATGTGCCCTCCGCCGCGGGGCGCAGGGTAGCACGCCCGGTCAGCCGCCGGCGCACGCGCGGAGCTGGTCGGCCGCGGCGCGCCCGTCGTGCCACCCGAGCTCGAACACCACCGCGCGCTTCACCCGCACCACGAACGACTGCTGGTCGAGCAGCACCGGTGGCAGCGCGGCGATGTCGAGCGGCACGGCGAACGTGAGGGCGCCGAACCCGCCCGGGGCGGCGTGTACGAACCCGCGCACCGTCTGCGGGGCGCTGTCGGTCTGCTCGAGCGTGGCCTTCACCTTGCGGGTGGTGGGCGGCGTCGGGATCGCCGGGCCGAGGAACGTGAGGAACGTGCCGGCGGGGTCGCCGGTCTGCCCGGCGATCGCGACCCCGCCGGTCAGGGTGGCGTAGAACGCGCCACACCGGCGGGAGCCGCCGGGGCCGGCGGCGGAGGTGTGCTCCCACGTCCCGTCGCGCAGGGCGCGGAACCGCGGGTCGGCGTCGAGCGCGGCCTGGGCCTCGGCGGCGCGGGCGGCGTCCTCGGCCGCCAGGGTGGCGAGCGCGAGCCACGCCTGTTGGGCGTCGATCTGCGCCTGCACCGGGTCGTAGTACGGCCCCTCGTCGGTGTCCTCGTAGTCCTCGTAGTCCTCGTAGTCCTCGTACCCGCCGAGCGACTCGCACACCGGCACCGCGGCGATCCCGTGGCTCCCGCCGGTGACGCCGACCTGGACCTCGCCGGGCCCGGGCCCGTTCGGGCAGACGTAGTTCTGGGCGAGCGCTTCGGCGGACCACACGGCGAGCCACATCGGGCAAGCGTACCCCACCGAGCGGCCCGGTGGCTGGACCGACGGGCCCCACGAAGCGGGGCGCGCTCAGTCGAAGCGCTCAGCCCGAGCTGGAGAGGAAGTCGTCCAGGGCGTCCCATTGGTCGTACACCGCGGCGCACCGGGCCAGCGCCATCAAGTCGATCGACGGGAGCAGCGCGCTCCGCTCTCGCTGCTCGTACTGCTCGCCCACCAGCACGTGGACCTCGATCGCGCCGGCGCGCCACAGCCAGATCTCGCCCACCCGCAGCCCGCGGTACACCTCGAGCTTCCCGATCCCGCCGCGGGTCCAGATCACCTCGATCGCGAGGTCCGGGCGGTCCTTGCGCTCCCGCCCGAGCACGTAGCACTCGTCGGGCTCGAGGCCCCGGTCGGCCGCCGGGTCCTTCAACGTCCACGAGCCGTAGCCGTTCAGCCGCACCCCGGCCCGCGTCGACCACGCCTCGACCAACCGCGCCAGGGTCTTCTTCACGTACTCGTGGTCGATCGACGGGCTCCTGATCTCGAGCAACCCTTCGAGATAGGTGAACCGGGGCGCCGGGTTGTCGCCCCGGATCGCGAGCATCACCTCGAAGTCGTTCCAGGTGACGTTCGACAGGAAGACCCGCTGGTCGGCAGTCTCGGGGATCTCCACCGGTGCGACGGCGCTCATCTGCGTCCTGTATCCCGCCGACACCCTACAGCGGACCGATCCACACCCGGTCGACCCCGAGCCGCACCTCGTGCCCGCGGCGCTCCACGATCCGCGCGCCGTCGGCCACGCCGAGCTCCTCGAACCGGCGGCGGGTGAGGTAGATCCACTGCCGCACGCAGCTCGGGGTCTGGCCGACCGTGCGGGCGAGCGCGTCGGCGTCGACCCACCCGCGGTCGGCGGTCGGGCCCGGATCGTCGACCCGGGCGCGGGCGAGCGCCAGGACCAGCTCGTTCGCGGCGTATCCGCCGAGGCGCGCGGCGCCGGCCCGGTGGACCACCTCGATCTCCACGTGCTCCTGGTGGCGCGACACCGCGACCCGCAGGGTGAGCTCGGACAGGTCGGCGCCGGGCAGCGCGGCCTCGGTGCGGTCGGCCGACGGCAGCGGCAGGTGCACCCGCCACCGCCCGCCCGCGTCGACCACGTCGCGGTCGGCCACCGGGGTGACCCCGTCGTCGCGCTCGACCCCCCACCCGTCGGCGGTGCGCAGCACGGTCGCCAGCACGTCGGCCTCACTCGGCAGCGCGAGCAGCTCGGGCGTGCCCTCCACGAACCCCGCGGGCGGGTCGAGCCGGCGGGCGAACGCGGTCGGCGGCCCGGCGTCGATCAGGGTGAACCGGGCGTCGGGGTGGCCGAACGCGACCGTCGCCCCGGGCCCGAGCGTGGCCTCGCCCTCGACCCGCTGCCCGTCGACCCACGAGCCGTTGCGGCTGCCGAGATCGCGGACCTCCCACCGGGTCGACACCCAGCGCAGCGACGCGTGGACCGCGCTCGCCAGCCGCTCGTCCAGCACCAGGTCGCACCCGCGCGACCGGCCCACCAGGTGTTCGGGGCGCAGCACCTGGACATCGCCCGTGCGGGAGCACATCATCTTGCCCACCGGGTCCTCCGGACCGGCGGAGGTTAACCCGAGGCTCGAGAGGCCGGCGCGTGGGATTCCCGGACGACGATCAGACCTTCGTGACGCCGTCGGCCGAGCGCGACGAGGACCCGAGCGAGCCCGAGCTCGGGGACCGGTACGTCGACCTCGGGCGGATCGGCGTGGGCGGGTTCGGCGAGGTCCGCCGGGTGCTCGACCGCGCGCTCGACCGGGTGGTCGCGATGAAGATCCTGCCCGGCGGCACCGGCGCGGCGCGCGACGCGTTCGAGCGCGAGGCCCGGCTCACCGCGCGGCTGCAGCACCCGGGCATCGTGCCGGTGCACGACCTCGGCACGCTGCCGAACGGGCGGATCTGGTTCACGATGCGCGAGGTCCGCGGCGCCACGTTGTCGGACCGGATCGACACGGTGCACGCGTGCTCGTGGCGGGGCGAGTGGGGCACGACCCCGGACGGGTGGACGCTGCGGCGGCTGGTCGACGTGCTCGAGGCGGTGGCGGCGGTGGTGGCGTACGCCCACGCCGAGGGCGTGGTGCACTGCGACGTGAAGCCGAGCAACGTGATGATCGGCCCGTTCGGCGAGGTCCAGCTGCTCGACTGGGGCATCTCGCGCGCGATCGACGCGGCGCGCGGCCCGATGCAGGGCACGCCGGCGTGGCTCGCGCCCGAGGTGGTGCTGGGCGAGGTCCCCGGGCCCCCGTCCGACGTGTGGGCGCTCGGGGGCGTGTTGTACCGGATCTTGACCGGGCACCACCTGTACCCGCCCGGCGACGTGGCCTCGACCCTGGCGGCGGTGCGCGCCGGTCCGCCGGTGCCGCCGACCGAGCGCGTCGGCGCGGACCACCCGCGGCTGCCGCCCGAGCTGGTCGAGATCTGCGCCCGCGCGCTGGCCCGCGCGCCGGCGGAGCGGCCGGAGGCGTCGCGGTTCGCGCAGGAGCTGCGCGGGTGGCTCGACGGGACCCAGGACCGGCTGCGGGCGCTGCGGCTGTCGGAGGGGGCCGACGAGGACCTCGCGCGCGGGCGGGCGCTGCGGGTGGAGGCCCAGGGGCTGCGGCGCGAGGCCGACGCGCTGTTGGCGACGGTCGCCGACCACGAGCCGGTCGAGCGCAAGCGCCCTGCGTGGTCGCGGCTCGACGAGGCGGAGCGGCTCGAGCGCGAGGCGGGGCTGGGGGAGGTGCGGTTCGTGGAGGCGCAGCGGGCGGCGCTGCGGCTCGCCCCGGACCTCGACGCCGCGCACCGCCGGCTCGCCACGTACTACCGCGAGCGGCTGGCCGAGGCGGAGGCGCGCCGGCTGCCGGAGGCGGCGGGGTACGAGGTGCTGCTGCGGACCCACGACCGGGGCGAGCACGCGGCGTGGCTGCGCGGCGACGCGGAGCTGGTGCTCGCGACCGACCCGCCCGGGGCGGAGGTGGTGATCGAGCGGTACGCCACGGTGGACCGGCGGCTGGTGCCGACCGATCCGCGGTCCCTCGGGACCACCCCGGTGCGGGCCACGTTGTCCCACGGGTCGTACCGGGTGGTGCTGCGGGCGCCGGGCCGGGCGGAGGTTGTGTACCCGATCCGGCTCGAGCGGGCCGGGGTGTGGGACGCGACGGTGTCGCTGCCACCGGCCGGCGCGATCGGGCCGGACGAGTGCCTGGTGCCGGGCGGGTGGTTCGCGTGCGGCGGCGACCCGGAGGCGCCGGAGGCGCTGCCGGAGCGGCGGGTGTGGGTGGACACGTTCGTGATCCGGAGGTTCCCGGTCACCCACGACGAGTACCGCGAGTTCCTGCAGGACCTGCTCGACCGCGGGGTCGACCCGACGCCGCACCTGCCGCGGCACGAGGCCCAGGACGAGCCGGTGTACGCGATCGAAGGGGGGCGGGTGAAGCTGGGTGAGTGGGAGGGACACCCGTTCGAGCCGGCTGAGCCGGTGGTGCTGGTGGATTCGGCGTCTGCTGAGGCGTGGTGTCGGTGGCGGGCGGAGCGGGACGGGCTGCCGTGGCGCCTGCCACACGACCTCGAGTGGGAGAAGGCGGCGCGCGGGGTCGACCAGCGGGTGTTCCCGTGGGGGGCACACCTCGACCCGACCTGGACCCGGATGCAGCGCAGCTCGCCGGTGGCGCCGGGCCCGGTGCCGGTGTCGGCGTACCCGGACGACGTGAGCCCGTACGGGGTGCGCGGGCTCGGCGGCAACGTGCGCGACTGGTGCGCGAACCCGTACCGCCGCAACGGCCCCGCGAGCGACCGAATCGACGTCGACCACGACGCGTCGGAAGGCACGGGGCTTCGGTGTGTGCGCGGCGGGTCGTGGCACAGCGGCGACCTGTTTTGCCGCTCCGCTGGACGCTTGGCCGGCGACCCAACAGCGCGGTGGGTGATCGTCGGATTCCGGCCGGTTCGGTCGCTTATGGAAGTCGCTGCACCGTGAGTTTGTGCATCTGCATACCCACCAATGGCGGTGGGGCCGTCAGCGCGGTGAACTCGAGCCGCTCGGTATCCCCGAACAAGTAAAGACCGGCGAGATCGATCTGCCCCGGCACCGCGTACCAGTTCTGTGTGTCCGGGCCAGCGCCGACGAGCTCAAGGTACCCGACCAACACCCCCGCTGGCTGCCGCTCGATCCGGAAGCACCGCCCCGTCGGGTTGGTCGTCACTACCTGCGACGCGCCGAACCGGGCGTGGGGATACGCCTCATACCGCTCGGGCTCGGTGGGCCCAAACGGCGACCCGGCATTGTACGACAACGCGAAGTGGTCGGGCCACGGGGTACCTGTGGTGCGCCAGAACCAGTACTCGGTGTTCTGCTCGAACGGCGCAGGTGCGGACGGCTCGAACAGCCCGTAGCTGCGCAGCGTGCCGATGCGGCTCCCAGCGTGCTTGATGTCGATGATCCCGCCGCCTGCGGCGGGCGAAATCTGGTACAATACTCCGCCCACCGGCGCCCCTTCCCCGAACAACGTCGAGTCGTCTGCCACCACGGCCTCCAGCGGATGGGCGATCACCAGGTCGGACGCGCGGAACACCCGCCGGTCCTTCGGGAGCTCGGCGTTCGGCGTGAGCGTGCGCGACCGCACCTTGCTCTTCGGGTCTCCGGTGAACCCGCAGTCCAGCACCACCGCGATCTGCTGCGGCCCCTCCGTCGACGCCACGAACGCCAGATCGTGCAGCGGCACCGCCCGCGCGAGCTTCGCGTCGGTGTCGGTGCCCGCGACCGCCAACCGCCCGTCGGGGAGGGTGGCGCCCGGCCCCACGAACGACCAGATCACCGGCACCCCTTCGCGGCGGCCGGCGCGCACCAGGTCGGTGAACGCCTCCACCAGCGCCTCCCCGGTCGGGTTGTGCTGGACCTGCACCTCGATCCCGCACTCCGACAGCGCGGCGGCGGTGTGCTTCACGCTCCGGCCGATGCCGGGCAGATCGCTGTCCTGACACGGTCCCCACGCAGCCGTCCGGTCGACGGCCACCACCAGCGCCCGAGCGCGGTGCTTGCTCCGTTCGGTCACGCAACCCCCAATCCCCGTGAAGCCGGGCGAATCGTCGATAACTCGCCCCCGCCTCCCGTCACGTCACGCGCCGTCACGGCGGTCAGAGCAGCGGGTACACCTGCTCCGACCCCGCAGCGGGGGGATCCACCGACTCGAACCGGATCTCCGCCCCGCCGCCGATCGTGTTCGCGGTGAGGTTCTTGCCGTACCACTCCTGCGCGGTGCTCCCCAGCACCCACGCGTAGCCGCGCTCGAGCCAGGTGGATCCGCTCTTGACCGACACCTTGTAGAACGCGTCGCCTGCGGTCAGGCCCACCACCGGGAACGGCACGGTGTGCGCCAGGTCGAACACCTCGTGCGGGAACACCTGCCAGGGGTACGCGGTGTAGCTCGGCGCCGCGCCGGCGGGCACCAACCGGAACGCCCCGCGCCACGCCTGGCCCGGGTTCCAGTGCCAGTACTCGGTGTCGGCGGCGTAGCCCGGGGGCGGGTTGGCGTGGGTCACCACCACGTGGCCGATCACCTGCCCGTTGAACACGATCTCGTACCCGCCGTCGTACACCCCACCGATCCCTGGATCGATCTCCGCGGCGGCGTCGGTCCCCACCAACGCCACGCCGAACCCCACCGCTACGACCCTGTTTCGGAGCTGCATCCGACCTCCGCCGCGCAGACTACCCATTGCGGCGAACTTGTCAAGGATTGCCTGATGGACCAGGCCGCGTCGCGGATCCACCGACCCGACCGGGCGGTCGTCCGAGCGCGCGGGGGGGCCGGGCCTGCGTCACAGCTGGGCCTCGTGCCGCATCTCTGCGCTCTCGGCGCTCTCGGCGCGAAACTCCCTGTGCCGCCCTGGATTTCCGCCGCCGATCGACGAGAGCGGGTATCCCCGCAGGACGGGTCCACCGTGCCCCGTCTGACGAACAGGATCGCGCAGGGCGCGGGGAGAGCGCAGAGAGGCCCGCGCCGGGGCGACCCAGCGTGAGCATTCCCGAGGGCCCGCACGCGGGGGCCACCGCGCCCGACATGTGATCGCCATCTGGCCGCGGTGTACTAAGGTCGCCGAAGGAGCGGGTAGCCCCCGGTGGGGTCCAGCGGCGCCTCGCCCCCGACCGCCCCCTCCAGGAACGCCGAGGTCGCGCCCCGCAAGGCCTCGTCGGCCTCCTCCGGGGTGGAGGGCGGGCCGCAGTCGGGCACCGTGGGGGTGTACCCGGCGCAGCCGTCCGTCCCGAGCGTGACCAGGCTGTCCACCAGCACGGTGTTCAGGTCGTCGCGGCCCAGCAGCACGTCCTCGGCCACCGCCCCGAGGTCGAGCCCACACAGGTCGCTGAACGCGAGGTGTCCGGCCCCCACCACCTCCACCCAGGTGTCGGCGGCGGTCGAGGCTTCGTGGGCGAGGCCGCTCCCGCTCGACGGGACGATGCCGTCGCAGCTGCCCGACAGCCGCAGGGTCGGGGTCGCGCCGGTGCCCGCGTCGCCGCCCGCCATCGGCAGCAGCGCGGTGAACGTGGGCTCGGCGACGTTCCCGACGGTCATCGTGGTCCCGCCGCCGGCCGAGTGCCCGGCGAGCGCGACGTGGTCCGGGTCCACCCCGTCCGCCAGCCACGCCGGGGGCGAGTCGAGCCACGCCCGCAGGGCTTCGACATCGGCCACGCCGGGGTCCTCGAGCAGGTCGAGCTCACATCCCTCGAGCGGGGGGTAGAACAGGCAGGGCAACAGGTCGGGCATCGACCGCCCGCGGTGGTCCGTCGCGACGACCACGAACCCGCGGCTCGCCCAGTGGGTGGTGAGGGTCACGGACTGGGCTCGGGTCCCCCCGAACCCGTGTGAGAAGATCACCACGGGGAACGGCTCGCCGGCGTCGCGGAGCGCGGCGTCCCGGACCGCCACCGACGGGATCGCCGCCAGGGTCAGGGACCCGAGCACCTCGGTGACCGAGGACGGGAGCCACTGGCCGAAGTCGACGTCCTCTCCCGCCTCGCCGCGGTGGAGCTCCGCCGCGGGGTACCAGACCTCCACGGTCAGCTCCCCCACCGACTCGGTGCGAACGCCCACCGGCACGGCGGGCGCGGCCGGATCGTCGGGGCGCACCACCTCCTCGGGCGGAGGCGGTTCCTGAGGAGCGGGGCGAGAGCAGCCGAGGGCCAGGATCAACATCCGAACCTCCTATCCTCCCCGAACGTCGCATCGTCGCGTGGTTCGACGGCCGAGCTTGCGGGTCCCGGCCGGTCGCGGGTCCCACCAGCGAGGAGGGACGATGTGGGCGGTGGGGTTCCTGGTGGCCTGTGTGGGGGACGACGCCGATCCGACACTGGACGCGGACGCGGACGCGGACGCCGACGCCGACGCCGACGCGGACGCCGACACCGACGCGGACACCGACGCCGACACCGACACCGCCCCGCGGGTCCGGTACCGGCCCGATCGGATCGGGTTCGTCGTACACGTCGACGGCGGGGACGCGATCGAGGTCGACGTCGGTGACCCGCCGGTACCGGTCGAGGTGCACGCCGTCGCCGACGGGTTCGAGGCTTCGGTCCAGCTCGACGATCCCTCGGAGGTGCCGGTCGAGGTGCGGGGCGGCGGGTCGGTGCTCGACGCGCGCACCCTGCTCGTGCTCGAGTCGGTCGCGGACGGCTGGGGGATGCCCGAGGTCGTCGGCGGGTCGGTCAACACCCCCGGGTGGGAGGACGGCGCGAGCATCAGCCCGGACGGCCAGTGGCTGTTCGTCCAGTACTTGCCGGTGTCGCCGAGCTGCCTGATCGAGAGCCTCGCCGACGCGTGCACCACCGCGATCGGCCCGTCGACCGCCCCCGAACGACCCGAGATGGCCGGCGCCGAGCGGGTCCACGACGGGGTGGTCGACAACCACTGCGACGACCTCGGGTGGAACGCGGCGTTCCTCGACAGCCTCGGCGTGTACCTCCCGCCGTCCACGGTGTACGGCTTCCGTCGCCAGGCCGACGGCACGTTCGCCGAGCCGTTTCCGGTGCGGTTCGACGGCGGCAACGGCTGCCTGTACCCCACCGGTCCCCAGCTGCTGGAGGACGGGCACCTGCTGTTCACCTGGGACAGCCCGTTCGACGCCGATCCGGACACCGCGATGGACTTCGTGACGGCCGACCTCACGCTCGGCGAGACGTCGATCCTCGGCACGGCCTCCGCGGCCGGGATCGCCGATCCCACCTGGGTGTACCTCGAACAGCCGCGGTACGAGGGGTACCAGGGGAACCCGGGCGCGGTCGAGGTCGACGGCGCGCTGGTCGCGGTGCTGTTCGACGACGAGCCGGGGGACCGCCACCTGTGGGTGCAGGTGGCCGACGGCGGGGGCTGGTCGACGCCGGCCGAGCTGTCGTTCACCGCTGCCGAAGGGGACACGATGCCGCACTGGGACGGGACCGGGGTGTGGATGCGCCGCGGGTACGAGATCTGGTATGCGCCGTTCACCGGCGCCGACGTGCCGGGCGACCTGGCGGACGGCTGGGGCGAGCCGGTGAGGGTCCTCGGGGCCGACCCGTACCGGATCGCGACCCCCGACGCGGTGTTCACCCTGGGAGAGCCCACGATCACCCGCGCGGGGGCTCGGGAGCTGTACTTCGTGTACGGGGTGCGCCGCGCGAACGGGTGGCTCGACTTCGGGATCGCGCGGGTCGCCGCGGCCGAGTGAGCGCGTCAAGGCCGGGCCGAGTCTCCCCGGGGGTCGACCTCGAGGGACGCCGCGATCGACACCTCGTCGACCCGCGGGTCGTCGTCGCCCTGCTGGCGCAGCGTCGCGGCGCGCCACACGGTCTCGGCCAGCGCGGGCTCCGGGTCGAACCACTCGAGCTCGGTGGCCGTCCCGAGCTCGTCGTAGCGGCCGTACGGCCCCGTGTCGGAGCGGTAGAACCCGATCCCCAGGAACAGGTCGTCCTCACACGACTCGTCGTCGTCGTCGTCGCACAGGTCGTCCTCGAGGTCCTCCTTCGTCAGGCCGCGCCCGACGAGCGAGATCCCCCCCTCCTCCTCGACCGCCTCGACCACGAACGAGGGCGAGGAGCCGAACAGCAGGACCCGCGCGCCCGAGGCGCACCCCGTGGCCACGGCGAGCGCGCCGGGTACTCCGAACAACCGGCCGATGTGCCACACGTCAGAACCCTCCCATCAGCTCGAAGTACCCGTAGGTCTGTGGCTTGCCGGCGTACTCCGACACGTACCGCAGCTCCTCCGCCCAGCTCTCGCGGATCTTCACCGACACCACCGCGCGCATCCCCAGGTTGGGCACACACGCGATGCCCTCCTCACTCACGCCGGCCTCGCCGCAGTCCGGCGCCTGGACGTTGTACGCGAGGTGCAGCCCGCCCTGTCCACCGGCGACCGCCCGCTCGCCGACGAACCGCTGCAGGGCCGGGTCCTGATACCAGCTCGCCCCCGCCGTCGCCGCGACCTCGCCCCGCCCGAACCATCCGAACTCGGCCTCGGCGAGCGCGAGCTGCAGCCCGACCCCGGTGACGTCGAAGTCCGCTTGGGTGCGGACGTTCGCCGTCACCGACCCGCGGGGCTCGTCCACCGGCACCTCCGGCGCGCGGGTGAACAGCCACCGGAGATCTTCGCTCACCCCCACCCCGAAGATCCGCGGGTGGCTGCGGGCGTCCTGTCCTTCGTAGTCGGACTTGCGGAACCCGACGGTGAACACCGGCGTCTTGCGGACGGGCTCCGGCAGCGCGATGCCATCGACGGCGTCGTTCACGTCGAGGCCGACCGCGAGGTTCTCCACCGGACCGCCGAGCGCCCACCGCGACGACAGGCGCAGCCCGAACGGCGATCCGAGCGACACCTGCGCGCGGTTCGTCCGCTCCTCGAGCGACGTGAGGTCGGCGCGGCCGTCGGCGGTCGCCTCCAGCCTCTGGCCGTGTGCCCACGCCCCCTCGAGGTGGAACCCGGCCCACCGACCGCCCACCGCGTACTGCTCGTCGCTGTACTGCGTCCCGACGAGGTCGTTGTTCGAGCTGTACAGCGGCTCGCCGTCGGTGCCGCGGCCGAGCGGCAGCTCGAACGGGCGATCGAGGCCGTACGCGATGCCGCCGCCGGTCAGGTAGAACACCTGCTCGGCCGGCGAGCCGTCGAGGTGCGGCCGGCCGAGGACGTCGAGCAGGAAGCCGGTGTACGAGCGGGCGAGCTCGACCGGGAAGGTGCCCTCCTGTTCGGTGGTCAGCGCGAGCTCGCCGACCGAGTAGAACGACAGGTTCGACGCCATCCGGAACCGCTGTTCGGCGCCGAAGGTGCGCGCGGTGCGCATCCGGCCGAGGTGTTCGGACAGCACCTCGTCCACGATCGCGGCGCGGCGCGACATGTCGAGCAGGTCCGCGCCGCTGCTCGTGTCTTGTCCTCGCGCACCCACCCCGAACCACACCCACATCGGCGCAGACATGACGTTGCCCTCCCGTTCTTCACCGCGGCTGGGTAACGGGGGAGGGGGTCCGTTCGGCCGAACAAAGCCCGAACAAATCCGCAGGCCCCTCACCCCGGCCCTCTCCCCAGACGGGAGAGGGGGCCGGTTAGAGCAGGGTGAAGCACGTTTTCCCCTGGGTCAGCCGCCCGCGGCCGCCACCAGCGCCTGGTCCGCCGCCGTGCCCGCGAGCTCCCGCGCCTCGGTGAGCAGGGGCCCCGCGTCCTCGGGCCGCCCGTCGGCCCGCGCCAGCCGCGCCAGCTCACACAGCAACACCACGACGGTGTGCTCCTGCCGGCATTCGCGCGCGAGCGTGAGCGCCGCCCCGAGCTGGCGCCGCGCGTCGTCGAGCCGGCCGGCCCGGAGCGCGATCCGGCCGAGCAGGGACAGCGGCGCGGCCTGGTGGCGTCGGTTGCCGTGCGCCCGGTGCTGCTGCAGGGCGAACGCAGCCAGCTCGGTCGCCTCCGCGTCCCGCCCCTCCTCCCACAGGCCGTACGCCAGGTTGTTGCGCACGATCGCCGCGTTCTCCGGGGACGAGACATCGAACGCGGGCAGCACCGACGCCCATACCGCGCGCGCCTCGGCCGCCCGCCCGAGCTGGTCCAGGAACCGCGCCCGGTTCGCGTCGAGCGCCGCCCGGAGCACGAGGTGCTCCCCGTGTGGCGCGAGCGCGCCGCACGCCGCGTCGACCCACGCCAGCGCGGTCCGTGGGTCGCCGGCCGCCTCCGCGACCAGCGCGCGCGCGTTGGCCGCGCCCACCAC
>JBEBJC010001081.1:0-2978 GCA_040080105.1 Myxococcota bacterium | reverse complement strand
GTTCGGTTGGCTCGGGCTCGGGTGGCTCGGCGCGTGGCGGCACCTCGCGTGGGGGGTCGACGTGGGGCTCGTCGCCGGGCTGTGGCTGCGCGGGGCGAGCCGCGGGCTGCTGATCGAGCTCGGGGCGGTGGTGGTGTTGCTCGCCGCGGCGTGTGGGCTGTGGTCGAGCGCGGCGGCGGCGGTGGTGCTGTTCCCGGTGGTGGTGCTGGCGCACGGGAGGACGCGATGATCGGGCTGTGGTCGGTGGTGGCGGCGGCCCAGGACACGGTGCGGCTGCCGTTGGCGGAGTACGAGGCGCGGGTGGCGGCGGCGGCAGCGGCGCCGGCGCAGCAGGCCGAGGTCACGTACGGCGAGGCGCGGTACGACGGCGCGGTCGACCCGGAGTCGGGGTTGCTCGGGCTCACCGCCACGCTCACGGTGGAGCTGACCGGCGGTGTGGACCACCGACCGGCGCGGGCCGGTCACGGTGTCGGTCGACGCGTGGGTCGCGCCGAGCGGGCCGTCGGGCGCGCTGGAGTACGACTTCGGGGTGGTGCCGACCCCGATCACCACCGTGTCGCTCGGGTTCCCCCGGCCCGACGTGGCGCCGCAGCTCGAGCACGCGGTGACGGTGGCGCGGTCGGTGGAGGGCGGGGCGACGCGGGTGGTGGCGAACCTCGAGCGCACCGACCGGGTCACCGTGCGCGGCCTGCGCGAGCTCGAGCCGACGAGCTCGCTGCCGCCCAAGTTGTACGCCGAGACCACCCACCTGCTGGCGGTCGACGAGCGGGAGCTCGAGCTGTTCACCGTGGTCCGGTACGACATCTTGTACGCGCCGGCCCACCGGTTCGAGGTGTTCGTGCCCGAGGGCCTGCGGGTGGTCTCGGCCGACGGCGAGGGCGCGTTCACGTACCAGGTCGTGCCGGACCAAGGCGGCGTGCGGGTGGTGGGCGAGACCGCGTCGCCGATGCGGGCGAAGTACGAGCTGTCGCTCGAGCTCGCGCGCGAGCTCCCCGAGGGCGCTACCCGGTTCGTGTTGCCGAGCGCGCGCGGGGTCGAGCGCGAGAGCGGGTGGGTCGGGGTCGAGGCCCCCGGCCGGGTCCAGCTCGAGCCGATCACCGTGACCACCGGCCTCGCGCAGGTCCCGGTGGTCGAGCTGCCGGACGAGCTGCGCACCGCGTCGGTCAGCCCGCTGCTCGAGGGGTTCCGCCTGGTGGGCGAGGCGTCGCTCGAGCTCGGTGCGCGGGCGTTGCCCGAGGTCGAGGCGCGGACCGAGCGGATCGACGAGGTCCGGGCCCGCACCGTGGTGTCGAGCAACGGCCGCGCGCAGACCGAGGTCGTGGTGACGATGCGGAACCGGATGGCGCCGGGGCTGGTGGTCGAGCTCCCCGAGGGCGCCACGCTGGCCCGCGCGCTGCGCGACGGCGAGGTCGTGACCCCGAGCCGCGCCTCCGACGGCCGGATCGTGGTGCCGCTGCGCCGGTCCGCGCCGGACCTGCCGCTCACGGTGCAGCTGGTGCTCGAGCAAGACCTCGGCGCGCCCGGGTGGATCGGGTGGCTCACGCTGTCGTTGCCCGCGTTCGACCTGCCGGCGGCCGAGGTGACCTGGGAGGTCGCGTGGCCCGACGGGCACTGGTCCGAGCCGGTGTCCGCGGTGCCGACCCAGGCGGCGGTGGGCTACGGCACGTGGCTCGCCGACCAGACCGCCAGCCACGCGGCCCTCGCGCCCGCGCAGGTGGAGCTGCACGGGATCGACGCGAGCTACGCCCGGTACTGGGTCCCGCCGCGGGAGGAGATCACCCTGCGCGCGACGGCGCTGCCGTGGGGGGTGGTGGCGATGGGCCGGGTCGGGGTCGCGCTCGCGTGGATGTTCGCGGTCCCGGCAGCCCTCGCCGCGCTGGGGTGGCGGCTGTACTCCGCGGTGCGGCGGACCTGAGTCCGAGGGCTACCCTTCGAACGCGGTCGTGAGCGCGTCGCGCTGCGCGTCGTCGAGCATCGAGTTCGCGAACACCGCGTCCACGAAGGTCTCGGTGTCCTCGCCGTTCTCCTCGGCCCAGGTCAGCGCGCACGCCGGGTGCAGGTACCCGGCCCCGCGCACCGTCATCCCGGTCGGGGTCTCGGTCTCGCGCTCGACCGCGACCCGGATCGACCCCTTCTCCAGCGGCTCGTCGCACCCCATGCACCGGGCGCGCCCGGTGGGCGCGATGTCCGCGTGGGGGAACGGGGCCTTCGCGGCGCCCTTGCCCTTCTTCGACGGGTTCGCGAGCTCGGCCTCGACCTCCGCCTTGTTCGGGATCGGGTCGGCGAACTCCGCCATCACCTGCCTCACCTGCACCGGTAGCTTCTTCGCGGCGCACAGCAGGTGCCAGTACCGGTACGACTCCCCGTCGGCGAACGCGGAGTCGAACGACTCGCAGAACCGGATCTCTCCCTTCCCCACCGCCTCTTTGCACCCGCGACAGCGGGCGCGGCCCGACGGCGAGACCTCGAGCTTGTGACCCATCGACCCTCCGGCCCGCCTCCTATCCTCCCTCAGTGGTCGCCGAAGCAGGTGTTCGGCACGACCGCCGGCGCGTCTCCCTGGTCGGTCGACTCGACCACGCCCTCCACGAACCAGCACAGCCGGTCCATCGTCGCGTCGTCGAGCGCGTCTCCGTCGGTGATCCGCGGCTCACCGGTGTTGTCGTACACCGGCCCCACGAACGGCAGCGCCGGGTCGTCGATCAGCCGCTCGCGCACCGTGCTGATCTCACTCGAGATGCTGCTCGGAACCGCGATCGACGGCGTCGTCAGGCCCACGATCGAGTTGGAGTCGTTGGTCATCGGCTGCCAGCCCACCTCCGACGGGCTCCAGGTGCCGTCGAGCAGGGACTGGACCTGGCGCACGTACAGCGGTCCCCAGTTCCAGTACGCGCTCGCGAGGCACGACGTCGGACCAGCGGCGCAGCCGGTCTCGTTGTCGTACCCGATCGAGTACACCGCCTCCCCTTCCCCCCGCC
>JBEBJC010001080.1:0-2979 GCA_040080105.1 Myxococcota bacterium | reverse complement strand
GCCGCGGCGTCGGCGTAGAACTGCTCGATGAACTGCAGGTGCGGCGCGTAGTCGGGGTTGCCGAACAGCCCGAGCGTCGGCAGGTCGGTGAAGTAGTACGCCCAGTCGATCCCGGCGTCGGTGAGCTGGTCCCAGATCGTGCGGCAGGTGTACCGCCCGCCTTCCGGCAGGTCGTTGCCGGTCATCCCCTGCGACTGGCCGGCGTGGAAGTACAGCCGGTTCGGCCAGGTGCTGGTGAGCACCGACGAGAACCACCGCTGGCACAGCGCGTACCGGTCGGCCAGCGCGTAGCTCACCGGCTGCTCCTCGCGGGTCTGGTACGCCATGACGTTGCCCATCGGCGCGCCCGGGCCCCCGGAGTCGAGGTACGCCTGCACGAACCCGGTGTTCGCGCCCTCGGCGAACTGGGTGCGCGAGCTCGACCACCCGTGCGGCGGGTCGGGTTCGGTGCACGGCGAGGCCATCCGGCCGATCGGGACGGGGTTGCCGTCGGGGTCGGGGTTCGACATCCCGGCGACCAGGCCGTCCACGTCCGCGCGCCCCTCGAGCAGCGAGTAGCTGCCGAACACGTGGTCGAACGACCGGTTCTCCATCATGCAGATCACGATCGTGTCGATCGAGCCCCGCTGGACCTCCTTGGGGTCACGGGGCGCGAGCGACGCGCCCGGACCACACGCGGCCAGCCCGCTGGCCCCGAGCCCCTGGAGCACCTGACGCCGGGGAACCACGATCCGACCCATGAACCCTCCGCGGGGCGGAGTGTACACCCCCGCGCGCGCGGTGGCTCAGGCGCGAACGGCCGCGACCGCCCGATCCCGTTCGCCGCGCAGCCGTTGCACGAGATCGGGCTCGGCCTCGAGGAAGCTCGGGTGCCACTGGACGTGCTCGAGCCGGAACGCGAGTGGATCGGGCTCGAGCGGCGCGGTGCACGGCTCGACCACCACCCCGAACCGCCCGTTGTCGAACGGCAACCCGGGCGCGGCCTGCTCGAGGAACACCCGCTCGCGCTCGCCGCGCGACGCGTGCACCAGCGCACGGTGGTGGCAGTACGGGTTGTTGCCGCGCTTGTCGAAGAACACGTGCGCGGTCCACGAGCAGCCGCCGCGGCACACCGTGGCGTGGCGGCACCCCTGGCAGAACCCCCACAGGTGCTCGGTCCCGCCGCTCTCGTTGAACTTGAGCTCGGGCGCGTTGTACACGATGTCGCGCAGGCGGCGCTGCCGGATGTTCGCCCCAGTGTACGGGCGCGTCGGCAGCGACGGGCAACCCTTGATCGCGCCGTCGGCCTCGATCCCGAGGGTGTTGATCCCGGCGTCGCACCCGGTCCACGAGGCGGTGTCGGACCCGTAGGTCCGGAACAGCCGCTCGTACGGGCCGAAGTACCCGACGTTGTTCCCGGCGCGCACCTGGCGCCCGTCGGCGAGCGCGCGGGAGCTCAGCACCCCGAGCATCGGGTACACGTCGAGCAGCTCGTACGGCTGCATCAGGATGTGGTGGTTGTCCGACGCGTTGCCCATCGGCACGGTGAACTGCAGCTGCCACGCGAAGAAGTCGACCTCGGCGAACAGCGGGTACATCAGCGGCAACAACGGGGCGGAGCGCCGGTTGATCTGGGTGTTGACCGAGCGCTTGATCCCGGCGGCCTTCAGGTGCCCGAGCGTGCGCAGCGCCGACGCGAACGACCCGGGCTTGCCGCGCAGCGCGTCGTGTTCGGCCTCGAGCCCGTCGACCGACACCGACACGCCCCGCATCCCGGCCGCCGCCATCCGTTCGGCGGTCGCGGCGGAGATCCCGTACCCGCCGGTGGCCATCGAGCACACCATCCCACACCGGGTGACCTCGGCCGCGATCTCGAGCCAGTCCTTGCGCAGGAACGCCTCGCCCCCGATCAGCGTGACCTCGCTGATCCCGACCTCTGCGAGCTGGTGCACGAGATCGAGCGCCTCGGCGGTCGACAGCTCGTCGACCCGCGCGTCGCCCGCGCGGGAGCCGCAGTGGCTGCACGCGAGGTTGCACTTCAGCGTGATCTCCCACACCGCGTACGCCTCGCGCGGGCGCGTGACCGGCTTCAGCACTTCGGACGGACGTTCGGCGGACATCGGTGGGCTCCGGGTGGGCAGGGGCGCCCCGAGTGGCCTCGGGGCGCCGGTTCGTCTCAGGTGGAGCTGTTCGGGACGCCGTACAGGGGCTGCTCCTGGCCGCCGCCCGCGCCGCCCTTGCCGCCGCCGCCCGCGCGCAGGCCCGTCTGGACCTTCACGCCGGTCGCGTTCTCGAGCGACTTCACGGCTTCCACGGCCTCGGCCTTCGCCGCCGCGTTCACGTTCTTCACCTTCATGTTCCCTCCGAGCCCACCACCGGTGGGCATACAACACTATCCGGAACGAGGACGCCGGTTGTATCGAAATGTACAGACCGCCGGGAGGCACTGGTGACGCAGATCGTAGGCGTGCTCCCGACGATCTTCGGTACGGACGGCGGCGCGCGGGTCGTGCTACGAAGGGCCACCATGTCCGGCTCGTTCCCCCGCACCACCCGCTCGCTGCGCGCCGACCGCGCCGCCCCGCTCGCGCTCGGCCTCGCGGTCGCCGGGGCGCTCGCGCTCGGGTGGCTCGGGTGGAGCGCGCTCGCGCGGGTGCCGGTGCGCGCGGTCAGCCGCTCGGCGCGGATCGAGGCCGCCGCCGAGCCCCGCCGGATCCAGGCCGCGGTCGCCGGCGCGGTGTCGGCGGTCGAGGTGGGGCTCGGCGACCCGGTGCAGGCCGGCCAGCTGCTGATCCGGCTCGACGACGCCGCCGCCCGTTCGGCGCTCGCCGACGCGACCTCGACCCGCGACGCGCTCGGGCACCAGCTCGAGCGGTTGGCGGAGGCGCGCGAGGCGCTCAGCGGGGCGGGCTCACTCGACGAGGCGGCGCGGCGGTCGGCGGCGGCGGCGGCGCGGTCGAAGCTCGACCAGGTCGAGGTCGCCGCGCGGCAGGCCGAGGA
>JBEBJC010001079.1:0-2991 GCA_040080105.1 Myxococcota bacterium | reverse complement strand
TCCGAGCGGCACGCGAGCCAGGTCAACCACACCACGGACCTCCCGGGGGGCTACCTACCCGTCGAACGGGCCCGTGACATGTTCCACCAGCGTACACGGCTCACACGTGCCGCCGCCCTGTGCGCAGGTCACCGTGAGCGTGAGCGTGGCGTCGAGCCAGCCGTCGTCGGTCGTGCCTGCGAACGACCAGTCCCAGCTGCCCGAGGGCGTCGACGGCGGCGCGTTCCCCCACCGGCAGTCGAACGCCTCGATCGAGCCGGCGCACGGGATCCACCCGATGTCCGGGTCGATGAACACCGACATCCCGGTCGACACCTGGTCGAACCGGATCTCGAGCCCCTCGAACCCGTCGCCGAACCCTTCACAGTCGTTCTCCACCACCTCGGCCGCCGCTGAGTACACCCCGGTGGTGGTGGGGAGCGGGTCGGACGTGGAGGTCGCGTCTCCTGCGGCGCCGCCGTCTCGGTGGCAGCCCGCGAGCCACAGCGCGATCGTCAGCCGGTTCATGGTGTCCCCCTCGGGTCCGGAGGGTCCTCCGGATCGGTGGACGCCAGTCTACCAGCGAGCAGGCCGAGCCCGGTGAGGCGCGACACGACCAGCGCCCGGACCTCGTGCGCGGAGTATGGCTTCTCGAGCAACGCGGCGTCGGTGTGGTCGAGGGCGTCGCGCAGAGCGGGGCCGACCGCGCCTCCGGTGGTGAACACGAACCGCACCGCGAGGGCAGGGGCGTGCGCGACCAGCCGTTGGAACAGCTCCACCCCCGACAGCCCCGGCATGTGGACGTCGCACAGCACGAGGTCGAACGGGCCGCGCGACAGGGCTTGCCACGCCGCCTCGCCGCTCGTCACGAGCGTGACGCTCGCGTCGGACAACATCCCGCGCAGCACCCGCCCGACCGGCTCGTCGTCGTCGACCACCAGGATCCGGGCGCCGCGGAGGGCCTCGTGGTGGCCGCGCGGCTCGCGCACGGGGGACAGCGTGTCCTCGCGGTCGGTCGGCGGCAAGGTGACGCGGAAGCAGCTGCCGGTGCCCACCGCGCTCTCCACCTCGAGCCGCCCGTCGAACCCCGACACGATCGCGTGGCAGATCGCGAGCCCGAGGCCGGTGCCTTCACCGATCGGCTTGGTGGAGAAGAACGGGTCGAAGATCCGCTCCAGCTTGTCGGCGGGGATGCCGCTGCCGCTGTCGCACACCTCGATCTTCGCCGAGCCCTCGGCGTCGGTGCCGACCCGGACCCGGATCATCTGGGTGGTCGGGTCGCCCGAGATCGCGTCGGCGGCGTTGGTGAGCAGGTTCACCACCACCTGCAACAGGCGCCCCGGCTCGGCGAACACCTTCGGCGCGGCCCCCACGTCGATCGACACGGTGGCCTTCGCCTCGAGGCGGCGGCGCAACATCCGCACCGCCTCCTCGACCACCGAGGGAAGGTCGACGTTGCGCAGGTCGTCGTCCTGGCGGCGCGACAACAGGCGGATGTCGCGCACGATGTGCGAGATCCGCTCGGCCCCGCTCTGCACGTCCCGCAGCGACTCGGTGGCGTCGGCGAGCTCGGCTGGGTCGAGCCGATCGGCGGCGCGCGCGACGATCTCGTTCAGCAGCTCGAGGTTCCCGATCACGTAGGTGAGCGGGTTGTTGATCTCGTGCACCACGCCGGCGGCCATCCGGCCGATCCGCTCGAGGTGCTCGGCCTGGTGCAGCTGAGTCTGCAGCCGCTCGCTCGCGGCCTTCTCCTCGACCAGCCGGTCGTTCGCCCGCTGCAGGGCGTGGGTGTGCTCCTCCAGCCGCTCGGTGGAGCGGGTGAGCTTGAACCGGGTGACGATCGACTTCTCGCTCTCCCGCGCGACGTACTTCAGGTAGGTGATGGTGAGCGCGCCCGCGCCCACCGCGCAGGCGACGGCGCCCCACCTCGGCAACACGGGCACGAGCGACACCGCGATCAACGCCAGGATCAGCGCGGTGGTGAACTGCCCGCGGAACTGCAGGCAGTTCTCGATCCGCAGGGTGCAGTACTTGCAGCTCTCGTACGGCCCCTCACCCGCGAAGTTCACCAGCGCGCAGTTCTCGTTCTTGTGCGCAGGCGCGGGCGGGCGGCTGGTCATCCGGCGAACCCGGTGGCGCGCAGCAACACCACGTACGCGACCCGTCCGAGGCAGAACTCGGTGAAGGTGGCGAGGAACATCAACACCATCAGCGCGCTCGTCACCCCGACAGTGTACAGCGAGTCCGGCGCCCACACCGCTGGAGCGAGCCCGGCGCCCGCGAACGCGAACGCGAACGTCTGGGCGTTCCACAGCAGCGTGGTCTCCCACACCGCGCCGTTCACCGCGGTCATCACCTTGGGCGCGGCCCACATCCCGGCGGCGAGCGCGAACGCGACCCCCACCGTGACCTGTAGGATCAGGGGCTGATCCACCACCAGGCGCGCGAGCAGCGCGACCGCGACGAACAGCGACCCGGCCCGCCCCATGCGCTTCGCGAGCCACTGGGACGGGAGCTCCGCCCGACAGGTGTACCCGGCTTCGTCGGACACGCGGACCTCCGATGGGATCCTATCGGACGGCGCGCGTTGCACCGCAGGTACACCCGCCCCCACGGCGCGGTCGCGCCAGGTTCGGGGTCAGCGCTCGGGGCGCGGGCCCAGCGTCCAGTCCGCGATCTTCTCGGTGCGGGTCTCGAGGAACCGCGCCAGCCGATGGAAGTCGCTGCCGGGCTCGACCAGCCGCACCTGGGTCGCGAGGGTGACCGGGTCGACCAGGTCGTCGAACGGGACGTAGTGGAGGTCGAGCTGGCCGCGCACGCTCACCATGTGCGCGTCGAGCCCTTGCTCGACCAACGCCCGGTACGCGCCGATCCCGAGCTGGGACCCGAGGATCACGTCGTAGCCGTGGGGTGAGGCGCACCGGCTCTCGTACCCGAGCTGCACCCCGGTCACCTTCTTCTTCCGCCCGGTGCGCGCCTCGTAATGGCGCGCCACCAGCCCGGCGAGCGACC
>JBEBJC010001078.1:0-2992 GCA_040080105.1 Myxococcota bacterium | reverse complement strand
CCCGTTGGACGCCGCGGTCAAGGTGACACCCGAGTAGGTCGAGTACGCGTTGAGCATCACGTAGTACGTGCCTGCCAGCGCCGGGGTGACCGTGCAGGTCTCGGTGTTGCCGTTCAGGTACGGGCGGCAATCGTACGCGGTGAGGGTCGGCGCGCTGCCGTACCTCACGTACAGGTCGGCGTCACCGGTGCCGCCGGTGATCTTGAACTGCAGCGACGTGGCGCCGGCCGGCGTGGTGTACGAGTACTGCGCCTGGGCGCCGGTGGAGCCCGACAGGCTGCTCTTGGTGTCGAACACGGTGTAGGTGAGGGGAGCGCCCACGCCCACCCCGGCCCACGCGTTGTCGACGGCGACGTACTGAGCCGAGCCCGCGCCGTACAGGTCGGTCGCGGCCGACAACGTCGCGGTGCGCGCGGCGGCGAAGTTCGTCGACGAGGTCATGTACAACGTGAGCGCGCGGTACCAGATGTTCGCGGCGCCCTGGATGTCGAGCGCGGCGTCCTGCACCATCAGGTAGAACGCCTTGTTCGCGATGCCCGAGCTGTAGTGGACGTCGATCCCCGCGGTGTAGTTCGCGTAGTTGTCGATCGAGGCGCCGTCGAGCGGCGGGTTGTCCATGTACCGGAGCGCGGCCCCGATCGCGGGCTTGGCGATGTCTTCGCCGATCAGCCAGGTCTTGCTGTCGACCACCCAGCCGCGGCTGTACGACTCGATCGTGGCGCCCAGGATGTCCGAGGTCGCCTCGTTGAGGCCGCCCGACTCACCGGAGTACACGAGGTTCGCCGAGTACTCCGTGACCGCGTGGGTCAGCTCGTGGCCGACCACGTCGAGCGCCTGCGACAACGGCTTGAAGTAGGTGCCGCCGTCGCCGTACACCATCTGGGTGCCGGACCAATACGCGTTGTCGTACGCCGTGCTGTAGTGCGCGGTCGACGTCATCGTCGCGCCGGAGCCGTTGTAGCTGTCGCGGCCCTGGATGATCGAGTAGTAGTCGTAGGTGACGCCGGCGTAGTTGTGGGCGCTGTCGACCGGGAGGTCGCCGATGTCACCCGAGCCTTCACTCCGCTTCAGCGTGCCCGGCAGCGAGGTGCCGTTGTTCGCGCTGTAGGTGTTGCGGTTCTTCGCGGTCTGCAGGTTGTTGTACTCCCAGACCTTCTCGCCGGTGACGGCGTCGACGAAGATCACCGGGCGCGAGGGCAGATCGCTCTCGAAGTCGTCGATCACCACCCGCCACGCGACGTGGTCGCCGTCCTCGTGCCGCAGCACCAACAGGTCGGCGTTGACGTTCGACACGCCGCCCTTGTGCATGTACAGCGCCGCGTCGACCGCGTCGTCGAGCGTCAGGTCGATCGACCGGTCGAGCCGGAGGTCGCGCACGAAGGTGTCGGTGAACGAGTCGGTGGAGCCGTCGCCCGCCAAGTGGACGATCGCCTCACCGCCGAACACCGGAAGGCCGTCGACCGTCTGGGCCACGCGCACGTGCGCCATCCCGAGCTCGTCGAAGTCCACCCGCTCGAGCACGAAGTCCTGCACGCCCGCGAGCGCCGGGTTCTTCGCCTCCACGAGCCAGCCCTCTGCCAGGTCGCGCGCCAGAGCCTCGGCCTGGGCGTCGTGAGACGCGAACAGGCTCTTCGCCTGCTCCGTGATCGGCAGGTAGGTCGTACTACATGAGGTCATCAAGAGGGTCAGGAACGAAATCGACACGTGCCCTACGCGAGTCATACGGTCCCCCAGCTGACGCAAATCGTGGTGAGTGCGCTTCGGCGAGCCACCGGCGCGTTTCGCCGGTGTTTGCCCATATGGTGGACGTGCCCCGACGGGGTGCCGAACGAAGGCACGCGCCACGAGAACACGATCGGCGAGGAACGAGCCCCGTCGAGCCGACTTTGGGGTGTTGTCCACCCCGTCGACCGCGGTATTCTGGCGAGCCGTTTCGGCGACGGTCAAGTCACAGCCGCGTCAACCCCGAATCCGGTCGGATGCAGCTGGATGTTTCGTTGGGTTGACAGGTCGCCGTGAACGAGTGACAGGTGGCGCTTTTTTTTGGGAGCCCCGCTCAGGGAGCAGCGCGGAGCTTGGCTGCGGCCGCCGCCAGGGCCTGGTTCCCGGTCTGGGCGACGATCGCCTCGAGCAGCGCCGCGGCCTCGTCGGGGTGGCCGGCCGCCGGGGCGATCTGGACGAACACCGCGGCGATCGCCGGGTCGCGGGTCGCGACCAGGGCCTGCTTCGCCGCGAGGTACGCGTCGGCGATCCGGTTCGCGCCCACCAGCAGCTCCACCAGGACCAGCTGGACCTTCGGATCGGTCGGGAATCGCTGCGCGAGCGCCACCGCGGGCGGGAGCGCCTCCTGGGAACGGCCGGTGGCGATCCGGGCCCGGAGCGCGCCCACCGCGAGCGCGGGGTCCCACGGTCGAGCCGCTGCGGCGCGATCGAGCAGCGGGGACGCCTCGGTCGCCCGGCCCGCGTTCGACAGCGCGAGCCCGGCGGCGCCGGCGGCCTCGATGTTCTGGGGGTCCGCCGCCGCCGCGCGCACGAGATCGTCGATCGCGCCGGGGTCGCCGGTCGCGCGGCGGGCGCCGGCGCGGGCCAGCAGCGCCAGCGCCGAGCGGGGGTGGGAGTCGACCACAGCGGTGTACGACGCGACCGCGCCCTTCGGATCGAGCACCTCCCGCACCCGCGCGGCCTCGATCGCTGCGCGGCCGGCCGGGTCGAGCCGTCCTTCGAGCTGCTCCTTCGCGTACAGCTCGATCCGCGCTGCCCCGACCGCGGTCGGGTCGACCGCGAGCGCCTTCCGCGCCTCGGACAACGCGTCGGCCGATCGACCTTCGGCGAGCCACCGCTCGGCCAGCGTCGCGTGCAGACGCGGGTCGTCGGGGTTGGACACCAGCGCGCGCTCGAGCAGCCCGGTGGCCTCCTGGGGGGCGAGCTGCGCCGCCGCCAACACCAGGCCCACCTCGGTGGGGTGGGTGCGCAGCCCGCGGCGGGCGGCGGC
>JBEBJC010001077.1:0-2998 GCA_040080105.1 Myxococcota bacterium | reverse complement strand
GTGCAGGGTCAGCGCGAGATCCCGGGCCCCGGCGACGTCGCCTTCGGCGAGCAGGGCTTCGACGCGGAGCCGGGCGTCCTCGAGCTCGGTCCACAACGTGTCGAGCACGCCCACCGTGGTGTCGACCCACGCCGAGCGGGCGGTGGCGCGGGTCACCGCGCGCGCGGCGAGCAGCGACAACAGGCGGTCGAGCCGCGCCGTGCCCCCGACCCGCTCGTCGACCGAGGCCCACTGGGCCACGTGGTCCACGATCTCCTGCTCGTCGCCGGGGTCGAGCCACTGCTCCTTCAGCGACTCGGCGATGAACGCGACGCTCGCCTCGATGCTGCCGCGCTCCTCGTCGGTGAGCGGCGGGGCGGCGGCGGCGGCGAGCAGCGGAGGGAGCGCGGTCGGGCCGGTGGCCGGCGCGCCGAACCCCGCGGCGGCCCACGTGTTGCCGGCGTCGGGTGCGGCGAGCTCCGGGCCGGGCATCGCGGCGGCGGGGGGCGCGGAGCGCGGGGTCGGCGTGTGTCCCTTGCCCATGTCAGAACCGGAGCGCGGGGCTGCGGAGCTGCTTGGGAGCGGTGTCGACCGCGCAGGCGGTGTTCCCGCCACACGCCGCGACGGGGTCGAGCTTGTTCGACGGGGCGGGGACCCGGTCGGGCTGGGGCTTGGCGCGGCCGGTCGGGTCCGCGAGCCACGCGTTGGCGGTGGCGGCGCCGGGCACCGCGGGGGAGAGCGGGCCCGGCACTCCGGCGTCGGGGGCGGACTTCGGGTCGGCCCACCACGGCACCGCCGCGCCGGGGGACGGGGTGAGCACCGGTGCCGGCTCGACCCGCGGGATGTCGGACGCGAGGGCAGCGTTGCTCGGCGCGACCCCGCCGTCCGGCGACGTGGCCGGTGCGGGCGCGGGCGGGTTCGGCAGCTTGCGGCGTTGGTGGTCCCCCACGGTTCACCTCCTGGGAGAAACCTAGAGGACGGCAGTGCGCGGCGGGGGTTCGAACCTGTACCGGATGGTACCGGTCACCCGAGCAGGCGCACCGCCCACGGCCCGACCAGCGACGCGACCAGCCCCGCGTCTCCGTCACCGACCTCCACCCCCGACCGCTCGGCCGCCGCCCGCGCCTGGTCGAGCAGGTGACGGTACGGTCGGCCTTCGGCAGCCGTCACCAGCGCCTCCTTACACGACCGGACGGCGACGTACGCGCGGAGGGAGGCCGGGGCGGCGTCGATCTCCTGCCGCGCGCCCACCACGTCGCCCTGGACCAACCGGACCATCGCGAGGTCGGCGCGGGCCAGGTCGTCGGGGTACCCACACGAGATCCACCGCTCGCGCGCCCGGTCGAGCAGGCGCTCGGCCTCGTCGGGCCGGCCCGCGAACAGAGCGAGCTGGGCCCGCGCCGTCCACACCTCCGCCTGCAGCTCGACGAAGTGGGCCCGATCCCCTGCGCTCGCTTCGACCTGGTCGAGGCGGCGAGCGGCCTCGGCGAGGTCACCCCGCAGGATCGCGCCACCGACCCGGCAAAATTGTGCGTAGCACGCCTCGAACGGCGTTCCGAGCTCGGCCGCCGAGGCCTCCGCGGCGGTCGCCCACCGGTCGACCGCGTCGGTGTCGCCCTGTTCGGCCGCTGTGTTCAACAGGTGGCGGAGGGTGCTGGCGCGGACGGCGCGCTCCCCGGCTGCCTCGGCCAGCGGCAACAACGCCTCGAACGCCGCGCTCGCCTCGCGGTACAGCCCGTCGTTGCGGGTGGCGATCCCGAGGAACAGCAGCGCCCGGCGGAGCACCGGGCCGTTGCCGGCGGCGCGCGCCGCGTCGATCGCCTCCCGCAGACACTGCACCTCGGCGTCGGTGTCCGGGCGGACGAGCGCCGACCTGCGGAGCGCGACCCACCCGGCGTCGAACCCCGCGGCGTGCAGCCACCCGAGGGCGCGTTCGAGCAGGGCGCGCGACCGCGGTTCGTCGCCGAGGCGCCCGACGATCCCGGACAGCCGGGCCTCGAGGTGCGACCGGAGCACCGGGGTGTCGTGCCCCTCGAGGTCGTCGAGCCCGGCCTGGTACCGCGCGCCCGCCGCGGTGAAGTCACCGACGGCGTTGTGGACCTCCCCGGCCCGCAGGTGGATCAGGGCGCGCACCGGGCCGGGCCGGGCGAGCGCGATCGCCGAGTCGGCCAGGGCGAGCGCGGCGTCGAACGGGCCGGCCTGCGACCACACGAACAGCGCCCCCGCCGCGCACTGGGCGCCGAGCTCACCTTCCCCGAGCGCCAGCAGCGCGCGCGCCGCGTGCACGACGTCGTCGAGCTGGGTCGACAGCTGCGCGGTCTCGGCGACGGTGTGGTCCCAGCCGAGCTGATCCTGGACGTCCGGGGTGCCCCACCGCCCGAGCCGCTCGCCGTGCCGACGGAGCCGCGCCCGGTCCGGGCCGCGCTCCTCCAGCATCTCGCGCACGAGCTCCCACCCGCCGAACCGCGGTCGGTCGGCCCCCCCGTCGACCCGCCGCAGCAGGCCGTGGTCGCGCAGCAGCTGCACCCAGTCGACCGCGTCCGGGCCGAGCACCTCCTCCGCGTCCTCGAGGGTGGCGCCGCCGCGGAACAGCGACAGCTGCTCGAGCGCCCCGACCGCCTCGGCCGGCAGGCCGGCGAGGGTGTCGTCGATCAGCTGGCGCAGCCGCTGGTGGCGCGGGTCACCACTGGTCCGTGACAGCAGGTCGACCCGGAGCCGGCGCTTCAGGTCGGCCAGCCCGAGCACCCCGGTCCGCGCTGCGGCGAGCTCGATCGCGAGCGGGTTGCCGTCGAGGCGGTCCACGATCTCGCCCACCAGGGCGGTGTCGGCCGGGAAGTCGTTCGCCGACGACGCCGCCCGCGCCCGCTGGACGAACAGCGTGGCCGCGTCGCCCCGCTCGAGCGGGCCGAGGTCGAGCGCCTCCTCGCCGGCCGCGCCGATCCGGATCCGCGAGGTGCCGAGCAGCCGCGCCTCGCCCGCGGCCGACAGCCAGTGGTCGATCAGCGGAGCGGCCCGCGCC
>JBEBJC010001076.1:0-2998 GCA_040080105.1 Myxococcota bacterium | reverse complement strand
AGGTCGGCACCTCGGACCACTGCTCTCCGCCGGTGTCCGGATCGAGCTCGAGGGTGCGGGTGGCCGGATCGGAGCGCACGAACGACGTGTTCTCGCGGATCCTAACGTTCGTGTCGTCCGAGCCGATCCCGGCGTTGCGCGACGGGACGGGCTGCGGCCCTTGTCCGGACCGAACGAACTCGGCGGTGGTCAGCGGCTGAGGCGCCGTCACCGACGGGTGGTCGTCCGCCACGAGCTCGCGGGTCTGCGGGTCGCCCGCGCTCTCGCCGAACGCCGCCGGGAACGTGCCCGACTGGTCTTGGGTCTCGGGGTCGTACCGCGGGTGCTGCCGCGGAGCGGTCTCCGGATCCGGCAGCTCCAACGTCTCGCTGTGAGCGGGGAGGGGACCGGTCGTCGCCTCGAGCAGGGTGCCGGTGTTCTCCACCGGCCCCGTCGGCTCGGGCAGCGGCAGCGGCATCGCATGCAGCGGCGACCGCGCCGGCGCGTCGGACAGCGACGGCGCGCTCGGCTTGTTCGCCGAATAGCTCGTGTCGACGTGGGTGAGCGGCCGCTTCTCCGCGGCAGGAGGCTTCTTGTCGGCGCCAGGCCGCTGCGCCACCCACGCGGTTCGCTCGTGCGGGGGGATCCGCCCGGTGTCGGCGAGCTCCTCGAGGGAGGCCCGCACGCTCTGCGCGGTGTCGGCCTCCTCCTCGGTCGCCGCAGGCGGGCGCGACCGATCGCGCACGACCACGTTCAGATCGGTGTCGGCCGTGTCGCGCAACCCGCGGGCGGGGCCGTGCACCGAACCGGTGGCCGGCCGATCGTCGGCCGGGCGGATGTGGGTGTCGGTGTCGGGATCGGCCAGCAGCGCGTCGGTCTGCTCGGGGGCCTCGTCCGACGGGTAGATGGTCGGGAACACGTCGAGCCCGCGGGTGACCTCCCCCTTGCCGTCGACGTTCCCCATCGGGACCCGGCCCAGCAGGAACCCGGTCGTGTCGCCGGCCGGCTCCGACGCATACGCCGGCGCCATCGCGTCGGCGGTGGACGCGCGGACCACCGGGCTCAAGAACGACCGGGTGACGGTGTCGATGTCGTTGAACGAGTACCCGGCCATCAGGCCGCGGAGGTCCTCGCGCAGGACGAACGCGCGCTGGTACCGGTGGCGCGGGTTGAGCGACAGGGCCCGGAACAGGACCTTGTCGAGCCCCGGCATGATCTCCTTGACCTCGAGCAGCTGGGTCGTGACCTCGGCGCGACGCACCCGGTGGATGGTCTGCAGCCCGGTGTCGGCCCGAAACATCGGCTTGAGGGTCAACAGCTCGTACAAGATCGCGCCGAGCGCGAAGATGTCCGACGCCGGGGTGAGCTTCTGGTCCTGGTGGGTCTGCTCCGGCGCGAGGTACTCGACGCTCGGCGGAAGCGCCCCCGTGGACGCCGTCGCGATCGCGGTCGGCGACCGGGCCAGCCCGTACCGCCCCACGGTGACCCGGCCGTCGGCCGTGACCCAGATCGCGCTCGGGTTGAGCGACAGGTGGAGCACGTTCTCGGCGCCCGACTCGGTTCCCGGGCGGCCGTGCAGGGCCTCGAGGGCGTTGCACACCTGGGTCGCCAGGTTCAGGTACACGTTGTGCGGTACGGTGGTCCGCTGCGAGATGGCCGCGTCGATCACCGCGCGCAGCTCGACGCCCTCGCTCCAGTCCTCCAGCACGTACAGGTCGCCGTCGGCCTCCACGAGCTCGAGCACGGTGACCAAGGTGGAGTGCCGTGCAGCGCGTAGGTCTCCGATCCGAGCGCGCAGCTGCGCGACTCGGGCCGTATCCCTCGCGATGGCGGGCAATATTCGGCGGGCGACGACCTGCTTCCCGGCAGGATCATCGAGTATGGCAACGAAAGACTCTGCGAGTCCGTCGGTGTCCAGCCTCCGCATCAGCGTGAACGAACCGACCTTCTTAGGGAGGAGCATCCCTAGCCCCCCATCAGGCACAAAACGCGCCCAGATGCTCGTCGCACGTTAGTGGAAGTGGCGCGTGTCGTCAATCCGTACCGGCTCGAACTTGTTGATGGTCGCGGCTGCGAGCCTGTCGGTCGGGTGCTCGGTGCACCGGGTGGGGTTGATCGCCCCCGCCGACCCCGAGATCGAGCGTGGCGGCGTGGAGCTGATCGCGACCGACGGCTCGCGCGAGCCGCTGGTGCTGGTCGGATCCGCGACCGGGCTGCGCCAGCTCGACCAACACCTGGTCGAGCTCGACGGGCGAAAGGGCTTCGGAAAGATCCAGGTCACCGCGTGGCGGGCGCTCGAGGGTCCCCACGGGCTCGCGGTGTACGTCGGGCCGGTGCAGCGGCTCGGGGTCCAGATCGGGATCGCCGACCCGTCGACCGGGCAGCTGTTGGTGGTCGACGAGCGGGCGGCGCGCGAGCTGTCGCCGTGGCTCGGCGATCCGGTGGCGGTCGAGGGGTGGATCGACGGGCCGCTCCACCTCCAGGTGGTCGGCTGGGTCGTGCTCGATCCGCCGCGCGACGAGGCGCCCGCGCCCGAATAGGTCCCCGCGCGGAGGGTGCCTTGGCTCGGTACGCGCTGATCTCGACCTCGGACAAGACCGGTCTCGCGCCGTTCGCGCGCGCGCTGGTCGACGCCGGCTACACGATCCTGTCCACCGGCGGCACCGCCCGCGCCCTGACCGAGGCGGGGCTCGCGGTGGTCCCGGTGGAGGCGTTCACCGGCGCGCCCGAGATGATGGACGGCCGGGTGAAGACGCTGCACCCCCGGATCCACGGCGGGATCCTCGGCTTGCGCGACGCCCACGCGGAGGAGGCCGCGCGGCACGGGCTCGAGTGGATCGACGTGGTGGTGGTGAACCTGTACCCGTTCGAGTCCGCGGTGAAGGGCGGCGCGGGCTGGGACGAGGCGATCGAGAACATCGACGTGGGCGGGCCCACGATGGTGCGGTCGGCCGCGAAGAACTTCCGTTCGGTCACCGTGGTGGTCGACCCGGCCGACTACGGGCGGGTGGGGGAGGCG
>JBEBJC010000118.1:0-13600 GCA_040080105.1 Myxococcota bacterium | reverse complement strand
AGCGGGCGGGGCGATCAGCGCCGGCGCGACCGGCTCGGCGACCGGAGCCGCGACCGGAGCCGCGACCGGAGCCGCGATCGGAGCCGCGATCGGAGCGGCGATCGGGGCCACCACCGCGGCGGTCGGCTCGTGGTGGCGCGACCACCACAGCGCCCCACCCACGATCGTGGCGCCGAGCAGCCCGAGCGCCACCGTCACCCCCACCGTCCCAGCCGCGAACGGCACCATCAGCCAGCCGTTGCTGGTCACGCTCGACTGGGTCGGCGTCACCGTGGGCTCGACCTGGGCGACGGCCGCGGGGGTCCGCGGTGTGCGCACACCGATCGACACCGATGGGCTCAGCGAGATCCCGCGATCCCGGCCGTCGGCGAGGTCGAGCAACATCGGGTGCGCCGCGACCCCGAGCGCCCGCGCGAACGTGCGGCAGTCTGGGAACCGCTGCTCCCGGTCCTGGCGCATCGCCTGGCGGATCGCCGCCGCCACCGACGCCTCGACTCCGGGCAGGTCGAGCGGGGGTGGCTCGCGGTCGATGGTGCTCGCGAACGACACGTTGCCGTCGGGGTCGGCGAACGCGCGTGCGCCGGTGAGCATCTCGAACAGGATCGCGCCGAGCGCGAAGATGTCGGCGCGGGCGTCCACGGTGGACGAGTCGCGCACCTGCTCGGGCGCCATGTACCCTGGGCTGCCCATCGCGAGCCCGGTCGACGTCGCGCTGCCGCCCATCTCGTCCGACATGAACTTCGCGATGCCGAAGTCGGCCACCTTCGGCACCAGCCCCACCGCGGTTCGCGCCAGCAGAACGTTGGCCGGCTTCAGGTCGCGGTGCCACACGCCGCGGTCGTGGGCGGCGGTCACTGCGGCCAGGATCGGCACGAACAGGGCGAACGCGTCTTGGGGGGGCAGGGGGCCGCCGTCGGTGATCAGCTGCTCGAGTGTGGGTCCGTCCACGTACTCCATCACCAGCGCCACGTGGCCGTCGAACCTCACGAAGTCGGTGACCGTGACTACGTTCGGGTGCCCGAGCTGCGCCTGGAACCGTCCTTCTCGCTCGAAGCGTTCGGTGAGCTGCTTGCGGCGCCAGGTCAGCAGTTTCAGCGCGTGCACCGAGCCGAGATCGGTCTGGCGGACGCGGTACACCTCGGCGAGGCCGCCGACCCCGACCAGCGCCTCCACCACGTACCGACCCGCGACCACCTGACCGGGCTCGAGCAGATCAGCCATCCGTCACTCCCGGGAGATGACCCCGGAACTGCAGTCCCACGTTGACCACGAACGTGTCGTTCGGGTTGTTGAACCCGTACACGGTCTGGAGGTACGACGCAGACAGCGACGTGTTCCCCGAGCGGACCACCGCGGTGGCGCCCACGCGGACGTTCGCGACCCGCAGCGCCGCGAACCGATCCGGGTCGGTGAGATCGGTCTGGTAGAAGTCGACGCCGAACGGGCGGTACAGCGCGCTCGCGTTCGGGCCGATCGCGAACGACGGGGTGGGCCCCAACACGAGCTCGGCCGCCCCGCCGAACTCCGAGCCCGGGACCGAGCGGTCGCCCTTCAGCTGCGGGAACGAAGCGGTGTTCGGCACCCGGTACCGGAACAGCCCCTCGAGCCAGCCGCTCCAGTAGCCCTTCCCGAGTGAGCCCGTGCGCCCCACGTTCACGAACGACCCGGCGTCGAGCGTGCCTTCGCCGAGGTTGGTGACCCGCTCCCGCTCGGTCGCGGTGAACAGCCCGAACCGAAGATCGAGCCCGGCCGACACCGACACCGGCGCGCCGAAGAACTCGTCCAGCGCGAGCCCCTTCACCCGGGTCTCGATGAGGCCGATGCCGTCGGTGGTCTCACACGCGCCCAACGCCAGCGTCACGCACAGCGGGTCGTCGGTGCGGGAGGTGCCCGAGCGGTACCACGGCACCGCCGTCTGCAGCTCGAACCGGTCGCCGAGGCCGAGCGTCCCGATCGCCTTCGCGCCGAACCGCGACACCCCCTGGGCCACGTCGAGCACGTCGGTCGAGTCCGGCCCGGTCTGCACCGCGAGGTGCCCGATGCGCTGCGCCTCTGCGCCCACGTACACGGTGAACGCGTCTTGCCCCACCACCCACGGTCCACTTCCTGCCCACGCGCTCGCGCTCAACCACCACAATCCGCACCCCACACCGACGATACGCCGATCGGCGCACCAGGGATCAGCAATCATCGTACCGTTTTCGATCGGGAACTGCCGCGCCGGTGCCCCACACTACCCGACGTTCGGTTCCGGGCCGACGGTCGTCCGTCGGTGACACACGGGAGAACCTCTGTTCGGGCCGGGATCGACCTTCGCATCCGCGGCGCGCCGGAGGTGTGGATGCGTGGACTCAGTCGAATCGTGGTGATCGGGCGCCTGGGGAAAGATCCCGAGCTGCGCACCGGGAAGAACGGTGTCGTGTGGGCGTCGTTCTCGGTCGCGACCAACCGGTCGCGCAAGGAGGGCGACGTGTGGGTCGACGAGACCGACTGGCACGACGTGCGGGTGTTCGGCGACGACGCGGAGCGGTGCCAGCGCAGGCTCCGGCGGGGCTCGGTGGTCGCGGTCGACGGCTCGCTGGTGTACGAGGCGTGGACCGACGATCAGGGCGTGCGCCGCCGGAAGCCGCGGATCGTGGCGAACCGGGTCCAGTTCGTGTCCGACCTCCGTCCGTCCGACGATCCGCGTGAGCCGACGCTCGATCTGGCGCAGGAGCAGCCCGCCGGATGAGGCGTCGCCACCGGCCGCGACCCGAGCTAGAGTGCGCCGATGCGGTTCGTCCCCTGGATCTGCGGGTGCCTGCTCGGGTCGTGCGCGACGAAGCTCGCGACCACCGACTGCGATTTGCTCTGTGAAGAGCTGATCGAGGTGTGCGAGGTGGCCGCGTACCCGAGCGCGGAGTCGTGTGTCGCCGGCTGCCGGTACGACTACGAGCAGGGCGCCGACATCGCGGGCGAGCGTGCGTGCGTCGAACAGGCCGCGTGTGACACGTTCGCGATCGTCGAGTGCGAGCACGCGTTCGGCGCGGCCGCTCTCTCGACCGGCGCGGAGTAGCCGGGCGTGACTCGGTACATCGTGGTCGAGGGGCTGATCGGGGTGGGCAAGACCACGTTGTGCCGGCTGCTCGAGCGCGAGCGCGCCGCCACGCTCGTGCTGGAGCCCGCCGCCACGAACCCGTTCCTCGGACCGTTCTACGCCGAGCCCGAGCGGTACGCGTTCCCGGTGCAGATGTTCTACCTGATCAACCGGTGGCGGCAGCAGTCGCAGATCCGCCAGGGTGACCTGTTCACCGAGCTGGTGGTCAGTGACTACCTGTTCGAGAAAGATCGGTTGTTCGCAGAGAAAACTCTGTCACGCGAGGAGCTGTCGCTGTACGATCGGTTCGCCTCGGCCCTGGGTGAGCGCGCGCCGGTCCCGGACCTGCTGCTGTACCTCGAGGCCCCGATCCCGGTGATCATGAGCCGGATCCTGCGCCGGCTCGCCCCGGGGGAGCAGGCGATCACCGAGGCGTACCTGGTCGACCTGCGGGATCGGTACGAGCGGCTGCTGGCCGACTGGACCGCGTGTCCGGTCGTGCGGCTCGACAATCGGGATATGAACTATGCCGACGACGTGGAGGTGCAGCACCGACTGTTGAGGATGATCGACTCGGTCCTCGAAGGGGGGCCCCTTCCCACCACCCCTGGATCGCGGGTCGACCGGGAGGTGCAGCAACAGCTGTTCAGTGGGAGGACAAAGAGGAACAGCCAGTGAACGAACCGACGAAGCCGGCAGGCTACGGCCCCTCCGAGGGGGCGCGCGCCCTGACCGTATTGGACCTTCGGAAGAAGAAGGCCGATCGCCAGAAGATCGTGATGGTGACCGCGTACGACGCGACGATGGGGCGCCTGGTGGACGCCGCCGGGGTCGACGCGGTGTTGGTGGGTGACTCGCTCGGGATGGTGGTGCAGGGTGGGTCGAACACCTTGTCGGTCACCCTCGACCACGCCGTGTACCACACCCGGTGCGTGACGCGCGCCGTGCGACGGGCGCACGTGATCGCCGATCTGCCGTTCATGACCTACCAAGTGTCGGCCGAGCAGGCGCTCGTTTCGGCCGGCAGGCTCGTGCAGGAGGGCCAGGCCCAATCGGTGAAGCTCGAGGGCGGCGTGTCGGTGGCCGACGCGATCCGCAAGGTCGTCGCCGCTGGGATCCCGGTGGTCGGCCACGTCGGGCTCACCCCGCAGTCGGTCCACGCGCTGGGCGGGTTCCGTACCCAGGGCCGCACCCAGGACGACGCGCGGCGCATCGTGGAGGACGCGCTCGCCGTCGAAGACGCTGGCGCGTTCATGGTCGTGCTGGAGGGGATCCCGCGGGATCTGGCCGCCGAGATCACCGACCAGCTCGCGATCCCCACCATCGGCATCGGCGCCGGCGCCGGGTGTGACGGCCAGGTGCTCGTGTGCAACGACCTGCTCGGGCTCGACCTGTCGTTCACCCCGAAGTTCCTCAAGCGGTACGCCCGGCTCGAGGAGGTGGCGGTCGACGCGTTCCGCCAGTACGCCACCGAGGTCCGGTCCGGGGAGTTCCCGGCGCTCGAGCACTCGACCGAGCGGCGGCGCAAGCTCGAGCCGGCGCCGATCGCGAGCACGGGCTGACCGATGGAGCTGGTGCGCACCGCCGAGGAGATGACCACGTGGGCCGCCAGCCGCGCGCCGCGGACCCTCGGGTTCGTGCCCACGATGGGGTTCCTGCACGCCGGCCACGGGTCGCTGATGTCGCTGGTGCGGCCGCAGTGTGACCACCTCGTGGTCAGCGTGTACGTGAACCCCCTGCAGTTCGGCCCGAACGAGGACCTGGCCCGGTACCCACGCGACCTCGAGGGTGACGCCGCGCTGTGCCGCGCGCACGGCGTCGACGTGTTGTTCGCGCCGGCCGACCTGTACCCCGACGGGTTCTCGACCTCGGTGTCGGTGCACCGGCTCACCGAGCGACTGTGTGGGGCGAGCCGCCCCGGCCACTTCGACGGCGTCGCCACCGTGTGCGCCCGCCTGTTCGGGGTGACCCGGTGCTCGGTCGCCGCGTTCGGCGAGAAGGACTACCAACAGCTCGCGGTGGTTCAGCGGATGGTGCGGGATCTCGCACTTCCGGTGCGGATCGTCCCGGGTCCGTTGGTGCGCGACGGCGACGGCGTGGCGCTGTCGTCCCGCAACAAGTACTTGTCGCCGGCGGAGCGCGGGCGGGCGACGAGCCTGCACCGGGCGCTGTTCGCGATGCGAGACGCGGCGGGCGACGGGGAGCGTCGCCCGGGTGTGTTGCTGGCGCTCGGCCGGGCGGCGATCGACTCCGACCGGATCGACTACCTCGAGCTGGTCGACGCCGCTTCACTCGAGCCGCTCACCGGGCCTGGAGGCGCCGGCGCCCGCGCGGTGGTCGCCGCGTACTACGGCGCGACTCGGCTGCTCGACAACGTGGAGCTCCCGTGGACGTAGGCAGCCAGGTGGTGTTCGGGCTGGGCATCGTGATGATGGTCAACCTGGTGGTCCCGCGGCTCGGGTGGGTCCGCGACTACCCTGCGCTGTTCTGGGCGATCAACGGGGTGAACGCGGCGGTCGGGCTCGGGGCGCTGGTGGTCGGGGTGCCCGGGTTCGAGGGCCACCCGATCGTGCGGTTCATGGTCGGCCTGGCGATGCTGATGCACCTCGCCCAGAACTTCGCGGCGAAGAGCCGATGGGAAGCCGAGGACCGGATGGCTCGGCTCGACGACGAGCTCCGCGCTCGGGGCTCGTTCGACGACTGAACCCGCGGGGCCCGAGTCTTGCACAGCACCCACACGGGGAGCGGCGTGCGCTCCAGGGAGGGGACGATGTCCGACGGGGTGTTGGTGGCGTGGGATCCTTCCGCTGCGGCCGATCGCGCGCTCGCCTGGGCCGCGCGGTACGTGTCCGAGCGCGGCGGCAAGCTCGTGGTGGCGCACGTGATGGTCCCCGCCGTACCGATGGCGTTCGAGATCGGGCCGGTGCCGATCTCGGACGCGCAGATCGAGGCGGTGAAGCAGCTGATCCGGGAGGCTGCCGCGAAACACGGGGCGGCGGCGCAGCCGGAGGTGATGGTGGCGATGTCGATCGCGGGCGGGGTGGTGCGCGCGGCCGAGGAGCACGCAGCGGCGTTGGTCTGTGTCGGTCACGGACGGGGCGCGCTCGCGTCGTTCGTGCTGGGCAGCGTCGCACAGGAGGTGGTGCGATCGTGCCCGGTTCCGGTGGTGGTGTGCCGTGGTTGATCGGGTCGACCGGTGGAGCTGACCGCCTGGGGCGCGACCGACACCGTCACCGGCTCCCGGTTCCACCTGCGGGGCGACCGCGGGTCGATCCTGGTCGACTGCGGGCTGTTCCAGGGGCTGAAGAAGCTCCGGCTGCGCAACTGGGACCGGTTCCCGGTACCCCCGGGGTCTCTCGACGCGGTGGTGCTGACCCACGCGCACATCGACCACTCCGGGTACCTCCCGGCGCTGGTGCGGGACGGGTTCCGCGGACCGGTGTTCTGCACCGCCGCGACCGCCGACCTGTGCCGGATCCTCCTGCCCGACGCCGGGTACCTGCAGGAAGAGGAGGCGAAGTACCGCAACCGCACCGGCACGACCCGACACGAGCCTGCGTTGCCGCTGTACACCGCCGACGACGCCCGCGCGGTGCTGCCGCGGCTGCGCGAGGTCGGGTTCGACGAGCCGTTCTCGGTCCTGCCAGGGGTCGAGGCGACGTTCGGGGTGGCGGGGCACCTGCTCGGCGCGGCCCACGTCCAGGTGCGCGACGCCGGCACCTCGATCTTGTTCTCGGGTGACGTGGGGCGGGTGACCGACCGGCTGATCCGCGCGCCGCACCCGCCCCCTGCCTCCGACTACCTGGTGGTCGAGTCGACGTACGGCGATCGGACCCACCCGACCACGGACCCCGAGGCCGCCCTGATCGACGTGGTCGGGCGCACCGCCGCGCGCGGCGGCGTGGTGTTGGTGCCGGCGTTCGCGGTGGGGCGGGTGCAGCTGCTGTTGCACCTGCTGGTGAAGCTGCGCGCCGACGGACGGATCCCACCGGTCCCGTTGTGGGTCGACAGCCCGATGGCGACCGCCGCCACCCACACGTTCGGCCGCCACCGGGGCGAGTCGGCGCTGACCTCGGCCGAGGTCGACGCCCTGACGGAGGGTGTCGTTCGTCGAGTCGCCCGAGGCCTCGAAGGCGCTCGACCAGCGCGGCGGGCCGATGGTGGTGGTGTCGTCGAGCGGGATGGCCACCGGCGGGCGGGTGGTGCACCACCTCAAGGCGTTCCTCGGGGACCCGCGGAACACTGTGCTGATCACCGGGTTCCAGGCCGCCGGGACCCGCGGGGAGGCGCTGCTGCGCGGCGCCGACCAGCTGAAGATCCATGGGGTGTACTGGCCGGTCCGGGCCGAGGTCGCCTACCTCGAGGGCGTGTCCGGTCACGCCGATCGCGGCGAGCTGCTCACCTGGCTCCGGCAGATGCCGGCCCCGCGTCGGACCTGGGTGGTCCACGGGGAGCCGCGGGCGCAGGACGAGCTGCGGCGCGCGATCGCGGACGAGCTCGGCTGGACGGTCGACCCGGCCGAGCACGGGCGGACCTACCCGCTGACACAATCGGAAACAACAGGTGGAGACTAGATGCCAGCCAACGGGGTACCGTGTCATCGGAGTGGGTGGCGCAGCCCCTGGCAGTCTTCGTCGTGACGGGGGCCCTCAGGTCTCGGTGGAGATCCACGACAACACGTGGCGCACCACCGGCACCGACAGGCCGTTCCCGACGAGCTTCCACCCGTCTCTGGCCGACAGCCCGGCGAAGCCGAACCCCGGGGAGTGGCCGTGCAGGCGGGCGATCTCCTCCGGCGCGAAGTACCTGACCCGCCCGCCGCGCTGGAGGTAGCTGCCGGCGTACACCGGGCTCGTGCCGTACGCGCGGGTGAAGCACGCGGCGATCGGTCGGTCGTCGTCGGGGTCGACGCGGTGGAGCGCCCCGCCGAACCGCTGGAGCACCTCCTCCGGGACCTCGAGCTCGTCTCGGTCCGGGCCGAGGACGTCCCGCAGGTGGAGCTCGACCCGCGGTGGTGGGCCCACCGTGAGCGGGTCGCGGGACGCCACCAGGTAGAACCGGCGCCGCACCCCCGGGATGCCGAGCTCCGTCGGGCAGATCTCGCGCTCGGCGCGATGGGGCAGCCCGGCCGCCTCGGTCGCCGCCACCACCGCGGCGTGGGCCTGTGAGCCGGCGAACCCGGGCACGTTCTCGAGCGCGACCACCCGGGGGCGCACCTCCGGGAGCAGCTCCAGCAGGCGCCGCAGCGCCGACGAGCGAGGGTCGTCGAGGTCTGCCCGGTTCCCCCGGACGCCGTGGGGCGCACACGGCGGAGACATCCACCAGCCGTCGGCGCCGAGCGACGTGAGCCACCCGCCCCGCACCGACGCGAGGTTCTTCACCTCCTGGCGGTGGGTGAAGTTCGCTCCGTACACGAGCTGCGCCCGGCGGTCGTGGTCGACCGCGGCGACCACCTCGTGCCCCGCCGCCGCGGCGGCCTCGGCGAACCCGCCGATGCCGCTGAACAGCTCCACGAACCTCACGTCGGGTCGAGCGCCTCGGCCAGACGGCGGCGAATGGTCCCCTCGAGCTTGGCGGGATCGAGGCCCATCATCGTGATCATGCGCGACAGCGACACGTTCACGCGGACCTCGGTGGGGTGGATCTGCACGTCTCCACCGACGCCCGGGACGCCCGCGAACTTCGCGTTCGACCCGGACCAGTCCAGCCGGACTCCGTACTTGCCGAGCAGCTCGGCGAACCCGTGCAGGCGCTGCTTGACCTCCTCGGGCGGCAGCGCGTGGGGATGGCTCAGGCGGATGTCCGGCATGTCAGGCCCCCGGGTAGACGACGCCGCCGGTCGACCGCGACTCGAGCAGCTCGACGTAGGTGCGCGCGTTCTGGGCGGCGGTGAGCGCGCCCCGTTGCCCCATCTTGCGGGCGCTCTCGTCGATCCAGGGCGGAGACACCGCCACCAGCCGGATTCCGCGCGGCAGGTCGCGCGCCGCGGCCCGGGCGAAGCTCTCGAGCGCGCCGTTCATCGCCGCGATCGCCACCGCGCCCGGTGGGGGCTTCTGGCTCCACACCCCGCTGGTGAGCACGAACACGCCGTTGTCGCGCAAGCGGTCCACCCCGAGCCGGACCAGGTTCACGTTGCCCATGAACTTGTCGGCGATCGAGGTAGCCCAGTCTTCGTCGGTCAACCCGGTGACGCTCCCCATGCGCGCCATCCCGGCGCACGACACGACCGCGTCGATCGGGCCGGCCGCGTCGTACATCGCGGTGATCGACGCCTGGTCGGTCAGGTTCACCTTCAGCGCGCTCGACCGCGAAGCTCGCAACACCTCGTGCCCTCGTACCGCGAGCGCGTCCGCCACCGACTTCCCGATTGTCCCCGTCGCTCCGACGACCACCACGCGCATCGTCCCTCCGATCTGGGAGCTATCGCGATCCGCCCCCCGAGCGCTCGGAAGGAACGGCTCTACTGTCGAAAAGTTAGGAAAATCGAACGCTATCTCGCCGATGGCCAACTGGGCCGAAGCGCTCGACTCCGATCGAGCCGGCGCGGACACAATCGGAAACATGATCTGGAGGGTAGATGCCAACGAACGGCATACCGTTGCATCGGAGGCTGCGCCCATGTTTGCCCCATTTTTACTCTGTGCGTGCCGAGACGACTCGTTCAAGGAAGACCCATCACCGGCGGCCGGAGGGGTCGACACCGGGTCGTTCACCCCGGCCGCTCCGTCGACCGACAGCATCGGAAGCTCGTCGGACTCCTACACCGCCGCGGATGGCTCCGGGGTGACGGACACGGCCGGCCCCTCGGCGGACTCGTGCAGCTTGTGTCATGGCGGCATCAGCGACGCTCACCCGTTCGCCCTCGTCACGTGCGCGGGGTGTCACGGGGGTGATCCATCCTCGGCATTGTTGGTCGAAGCTCATGTCCCGAGGCCACCCTCGATGGGTGACGACTCGAACCTGGTGGCAGACCCGCGCGCCTGGTACGCGTACGTCACCCTTACCGGGGTCGACCTCGAGCCGGACTGGCAGGTCGGCGGTCGGTCGTTCACCGGGATCGACTACCTGCAGTTTCGCAATCCAGGTGATTTTCGCGTGGTAGCGCAGTCCCGGGGCTGCGCGTCGGCGGGCTGCCACGAGGAGAGCGCTGCGGCGTACCCGACGAGCGGCATGGCGACCAACGTCGGCATCGACTCGGCGTTCGCGTTCACCGTCGGGTCGGAGAACCCGGTCGCCGCCAACGTCGGGCTGTTCGACGGGACGGCCGCGTCGTGGGCGTTCCGGCCGCTGTCCGACCCGGCGTGGGTGTACGATCCGGCGGCGATCGGCGTGGTGGGCGAGGTCGCCGGCCGGCTCGAGCGAGCGGCGGTCGGCGATGCCGCCGGTGTGTGGGGGAACCCCCTGTACGACGCCGAGACACTCGGCGACGGGCTCGACGACCAAGGTAGGGTCGTGGCGGGGTCGGCGCTGGAGGACCTCGCGCTGGAGGCGGCGTCGCTCGGGTGCTCCGGCTGCCACGCCGGAGACGCGGGACCGCCGGGTTCGACGGGGCGGTTCCGCGGGGGTGGATGTACCAGCTGCCACATGGCCTACGGGTTCACCGGGCGCCCGGGCGCACAGGATCCCACGGCTCCGCTGGGCCAGCCGTGGGATCCCGACCACATGGTCGCGCCCGAGCGGCCACACGTCCAGGCGCACGAGATCACCTCGACCGCCCAGGTGCTGGGTGGGGGTACGTTCGTCCGCGGGGTGGCAGACGCGACCTGCGCCGCGTGCCACACGGGCTCCAACGGCACGTCACTGCAGTACGTGGGCGTGCGGGTCGACCCCGGCGAGGACGTGGTGAACGGGTTCCAGTACCCGGCGCTGCCGTACGTGTACACGCTGATGCCGTTCGATCCCGCGGTGCAGAACGAGACCCTGTACGGCTACGTCCGGGAGCAGCTGATCGCGCTCGAGGACTACGACGGCGACGGGCGCGACGACACCCCCGCCGACGTACACGCCGAGGCGGGGATGGGGTGCGTGGACTGCCACGCCGGGGCCGAACTGCACGGCTCGGGCCAGCTCGGGTCCCGGGCGAGCCAGGCCACGGCGATCGCGTGCGAGTCGTGTCACGGCTACGCCGAGTCGGTCGTGTCCGGGGTGGCGTGTGTGGACTTCGGCGGGGTCGCGGCGACCTGCGCGACCGATCGGCGCGGCGACCCGCTGCGCAACGTGAGCATCGACGCAGCCGGGGTGGTGTGGCTCACCTCGAAGCTCGACGGCGAGCGGCACTTCGTTCCGCAGACCCACCAGCTGGTGGTCGACACCGGCGCGCTGCACCCGGTGACCGGGCAGCCGCTGTACACGGCCGACGCTTCGTTCGCGATGGGGCGGGCGAACGACACCCCGGCCGACGGTCTCGGTCCGGCGCAGCTCGTGGTGCCGGTGGCGGAAGGCTTCTCGCACCTCGACCGGATGAGCTGCGACGCGTGCCACGCCTCTTGGACCAACACCTGTGTCGGCTGCCACCTCGAGCTCGCGTACGACGACCAGACGCCGACGTTCTCCAGCGTGACCGGTGCGCAGGTCGCGGTGCGGATCACCGGGCGGGAGACGGCCTACTCGACCCCGTTGTGGGACCTGTTGGAGGTCGGCCCGAGCGGCCGAATCGGGGCTGGGCAACTGGGCGGTGGGTTGTTCTTCCGGTACACGGACCTCGACGGAGACCCGAGCGCGTGGCTCGCGTTCTCTGATCTGAACGGCAACGGCAACCAGCCAGGGGTCGACGGGCGAGGCCCGTTGGCTTCCCTGTCGCACGGATCGACGTACGCGCACTCGATCCGCGGCGAGGTCACGACCGACGCTGAGGGCGTCCGGAGTTGCGCGGTGTGCCACCTGAACACCGACATGTTGGCCACCTGGGGTGACGGGTATCGCGCGTTCCGCGCCTCCCTGGCGGCGGGCGACATGGCGAGCCTCGACCACGGCTTGCTCGCGGTGCACCTCGGGCAGAACCCGGGCAACACCCTGAACTCCCCCTACGCGGTGCACCGGACGGTCGGGTTGGGAACCGGGCTGCTGCAGTTCGACGCGGCCGGGTGCCCGGTCAACCCGGTCGACAGCGCGACCAGCCGCCCCGGGTGTGACGGGGCCGCCCCCAGCTCGAGCTTCGACCCGGGGAGGGTGAGGTTCGACCTCGACCGGTGGGTCGAGCCGTCGGGTGTGTCGAACGGGTCGTCCGCGGACCCGATCCGCGATCCGACGGCGGTGCCGATCCGCGACGGGGCGCTGGACCCGACGCTGACCGGCCCACTCGGCGCTGCGCTGCTGCAGCGGTTGGCCGATCCGGACCTCGGGCTCGTGCTCGACACCTGGATCGACGCAGACGGCATCACCCACCCGTGAGCCGCGGCTCGCGCGGGCTCCCCCCGAGCCCGCGTCGCGTCAGAACACCAGGCTCACAGCCGACTCGCGCGCGGAGGCGGTGAAGGTCACCACCCCGCCGAACCCGAGGTTCGGCCACGGCATCAGATCGGACTTCTCGATCCCCATCACGCCCATGCTCATGGTGCAGACGGTGAACTTCACCCCGTTGTCGGCGGCCTGCTGCATCAGCTGACGGATCCCGAGGATGTTGTCCTTCTTCATGAAGAACTTCATCATCTCGACCCCCATCCCGCCCATGTTCATCTTCGACATCTGCTGCGCATCGGGCCCGGCGGGCATCATCCACTTCATCATCTTCTTCATCAGCGGCACCGCCTTGCCCCCGGGCGGCGGAGTCCGGGGCACCGGCGCGCGGAGCACGTTCACCCCCCAGAAGGTGAACACCATCTCCACCTCCATCCCCTGGGCCACACACGCGTTCGCGGTCAGGAACGCGGCCACCAAGCGCTCGAAGTCGTTGTGCAGCACCATCAGGGTCGCCTTGTTCAACCGTCGCGGACCGGCGAGGTCCGCGGCCCGCTCCGGCGCCGCCACGGGAGCGGGCTCGGCCAGCACGCCGTGCTCGCCGTCGAGGTCGAGCCGATGTTCGAGCACGGTCGGCCCGGTGAGCGACGGCGCGTCGAACTCGTCGGTCGCGGGCTCGCGGCGCTCCGGATCGAGGCGGACCGTGCCGCGGAACCCGACGCCGTCGCGCGCGCACTCCACCCGCGCCCCGATCACCCTCGCCCACGCGCGCAGGTGGCGCTCGAGCATCGGATCGTCGCCGACGAAGTCGACCCGCTCGGCCTCCATCACCCGCTGGCCCAAGAGCAGCAGCGCGACCTCGGACTTCTGGCGGCGCAGGTCGAGCACCGGGCTCGGGCTGTTCGACGCCGGGGACGACCCGGGTGGCGCGTCGCGCGGGCCGATCGACGCCGGACCCGCGTTCGGGCGGCTCGCGGCGCGCGGCTCGGACTGTGGGGGGGTGGACGGCACCAGGGTGGACGGCAGGGGCGCCCCCTGCAGCGCGATGGTGACCACGAAGTGCTTGTCACCCTTGGCGAGGGTGTACGGGACGTCGTTCGACGCGCACCACCCCGGGATGTCCCGCGG
>JBEBJC010001075.1:0-3000 GCA_040080105.1 Myxococcota bacterium | reverse complement strand
CGGCAACACGAACGGGCTCAAGCCCCACCAGGCCCGCGCCTTGCGCTCGCTGTACGAGCGGCGGGTCGACCGGAGGAGCTTCGTCTCGCCGCCGCTCGCCCGCTCGCTCACCGAGCTGTCGCGCGACACCGGCCGGCGGCTCGGGCTGCTGATCGATCGTCAGGGGAAGGTCGAGTACGTGGTGGTGGGCGACTCCCACCGCGTGCACCTGCCGGACCTCGGCCCGAAGCGCGCCGGCGCGTCCCGGTTCCGCGGGGTCCGCCTGGTGTTGACCGGGCTTCGGCCCGAGGGGCTGTCGGAAGACGACCTGACCGACCTGTCGCTGCTCCAGCTCGACGGGGTCGCGACGATCCGGGTGCTCGAGGACGGCCTGCCCGGCGAGATCGACTTCGCCTACCTCCTGCCTCCCACCGGCGACGGCAGCGTGTCGCGCACCGAGAAGGTGCGGTCGGTGCACGAGTGGGACGAAGACTGGCACGCGTTCGTGCTCGACCTCGAGGCCCAGTTCGCGCGTCACCCGCAGCTGCGCAAGGTCGAGGGGCGCGACCGGGTGATCCTGGTCGGGGTCGCCACCAACGACCTCGCGAAGTCGAAGCGGGGGCTGGTGGAGCTCGAGCGGCTGGCGGAGACCGCGAACCTCGAGGTCGTGGACCGGGTGATGCAGCGGCGCAAGCAGCTCGACGGTCGCACCGTGATCGGCGAGGGCAAGCTCGAGGAGCTGATCGTGCGCTCGATGCACCTCGGGGCCGAGGGGTTGATCTTCGATCGCGAGCTGTCGCCGTCGCAGCTGCGGAACATCGCCGAGAGCACCGACATGAAGGTGCTCGACCGCACGCAGCTGATCCTCGACATCTTCGCCCAACACGCGAAGTCGCGCGAAGGCAAGCTCCAGGTCGAGCTCGCCCAGCTCCGGTACCGGATGCCTCGCCTCGCGATCATGCCCACCGCGATGAGCCGGCTCACCGGCGGGATCGGCGGGCGCGGCCCCGGCGAGACCAAGCTCGAGATCAACCGCCGCCGAGCGGGCGAGCGGGCGACCCGGCTCGAGCGCGAGCTGCGCGAGCTCGCGCAGAACCGGCAGACCCGCCGCGGGCGGCGCGAGCGGTCGGGGATCCCGGTGGTGTCGATCGTCGGATACACCAACGCCGGCAAGTCGACGCTGTTGAACCGGATGACCCGCTCCGAGGTGGTGGCGGAAGACAAGTTGTTCGCGACGCTCGATCCGACCACCCGCCGCCTCCGGTTCCCCGAGCAGCGCGAGATCGTGCTCGCCGACACGGTAGGGTTCATCGAAGATCTCCCCGACACCCTGGTCGAGGCGTTCAAGTCCACCCTGGAGGAGCTCGAAGAGGCCGATCTGCTGGTGCAGGTGCTCGACGCGGCCGATCCGGAGGTCCAGCACCACCGGGCGGCGGTGGACAGCGTGCTCCAGGCGCTCGGGCTGAGCGAGACCCCGCAGATCCTGGTGTGGAACAAGGCGGACCGCGCCGACCCGTCCACCCTCGCGGCGTTGGTCGAGGAGAACGGCGGCCTCGCGGTGAGCGCGCTCGAAGGCGCGGGCCTCGAGGCGTTGCTGCTCGAGATCGAGCGGCGGATGTTCCGCAAGGTCGCCGCGGTGGCCCGCGCTGCAGCCCAGGTCGAGCCATGACGCTCGCGTGGTGGGCCGGTTGTGTGATGCCGGGGCCGGCGGGGCAGCACCCGCCCGCGTTCGAGCCCCCTCCACCGCCCGAGATCGCCGAGTTCTCGGTCAAGTGCAAGACCGACGGCGACAAGTGGGTGCTCGACGTGAGCGCCACCGCGTGGACCGGCGGCGGTGCGCTGCTGATGAGCGAAGACGGCGTGTACGTCGAGGCTCACCCGGTGCTGGTCGAGACCACCACCGTCGACGGGTCGGGCGAGACGTTGGCGCTCGACCTCGCGATCGTGTCGGATTGGCGGACCCAGAACAACGGTTCGTCCACAATTTTCACCTGCGGAGACGCCCCGGCGCTCGCGTTCACCCTGTACGATCTGGCCGGTGATCCAGCGGCGTGTGTGTGGATGGACGATCCGAGCGCTGATCCGAAGTACGAGTGCTTTTAGCGTCGAAGTTCCGGTACTGACACCCGGGGCGCACGCAGTGGGTCAAGTGCGGCGTTCGTCGGGCCGAAGGGGGCGGCAGGTGGTTTCAATGCACACCCCGCTGTGTCAAGCGTTCGCGATCGACGAGCACAGTCTGTCCATCCGGCGCGAGTTCGTGGACCTCACCGACGCGGATCGGCGGCTGCTGCTCGGGTTGATCCCGTGGTCCGAGCGCGTGGCGCCGCAGATCGCGCGGAAGTTCTACGACTACCAGTTCGGGTTCGAGCCCACCCTGAGGTTCTTCCAGAAGATGGCCGAGTCGAAGCGCACCAGCGTCGACCGGCTCCGGCAGCAGCTCGAGTCCGCGCAGGGGGGGTACTTCGTCGAGGTGTTCCAGGGCGCCCAGTCGAACTGGGGCGTCGAGTACTTCGAGCGCCGGCTGAAGGTCGGGCAGGTCCACGACCGGATCGACCTGCCGTTCAAGTGGTACCTGGGCTCGTACCCGACCTACTTCCGGTTGACCCGGGCCGCGCTGCGGCGCTCGTTCTGGTACCGACCCGGCTACGTGTCCGCCGCGGAGGAGTCGATCCTCAAGGTGTTCAACCTCGACCAGCAGGCGATCGGTGACGCGTTCCTCCTGTCGACGTTCCGGTCGATGCACTTCGACCTGAGCTCGCTGCAGCCAGCGCCGGGCGCGGATCGGACCGAGCTGTTGGGCGACGCGAAGCGCTCGATGGCGGCGATGACCGCGGCGCTCGGCGCGCAGGTCGCGCAGATGGCGAGCACCGCGGAGGACCTCAACTCGCTGTCCACCAGCATCAACGAGGGCTCGACCCGCACGCTGAGCCAGTCGCAGACCCTGGCGGCGGCGTCGACCGAGCTCGACGCCGCGATCGGGGAGATCGCGCGCAGCGCGGCGAAGGCGGCGGTGGTCGCGGC
>JBEBJC010000117.1:0-13600 GCA_040080105.1 Myxococcota bacterium | reverse complement strand
GTCGGGCCCGGACTTCATGCGGGCCCTGTTCAACGCCGGGATCGTGGCCGACGCCACCGTCGGCGACCTGGTGCTCGGCCTCAAGGACCGCCTCACCTCACACGGGGTGTTCCTCGACACCACCGAGCAGCAGCTGGTCGAGGACCTGCTGGGGGTGCCGCTCGACTCCAAGGTGGCCGACGCTCCGCCCGAGCTGTCGAAGAACCTCGGGCTGCTGTGTGGGGTCATGAGCCAGGCGCCCGAGTTCCTGATGTCGGTCGAGCCCCGCGCCGCTGGCCCGGAGCCGGTGGTGAACCCCGGCTACGACCAGGTGTGTGCAGGGTTCGAGATGTTGACCGAGCTCGCCGGGTACGAAGGCGACTGCGGCTGAACCGCCGGAGGACGGGCGAACTACCCGTCCTCCCACACCGAGCGGATCGCATCCCGCGCGGCGAGCGCGTCCACCAGACGCGCGAACCGCGGGTGCCGCGCCAGCGTGCCGGTGTCGCCCACCAGCACGAGGCGGCGCCGGGCGCGGGTGAGCGCGACGGTGAGCCTCCGGTCGTCCGCGACGAACCCGAGCTCGCCGTCCGGGTTCGACCGCACCCAGGACGCGATCACCGCGTCCCGCTCGCGCCCCTGGAACCCGTTGACCGTGGCGACCTCGACCCCCGCCAGCGCCGGCGACGCCCGCAGCCGCGCCACCTGCGCCGAGTACGGGGCGATCACCGCGAGGTCGGTGAGCCCTTCGGCCCGGAGCCGCTCGACCCACCGGCCAACGATCTCGACCTCGAGCGGCTCGAAGTACGACAGCGACACCGGGTCGCGCTGCTCGCCCCCCGCCCCGGCGGTGTCGACCCACACCGCGGGCTGCGGCTCGCCGCGCGCCACCCCGGGGCCGTCCACGTAGGCCGGGCCGTACACGTCGGACACGAGCGCCCGGATCTCGGGGGCCATCCGGTGCTGCACCGCGAGCATCGGCAGCTGCACGCCGTCGCGCACCAGCCGCTCCAGCATCGACGACCCGAGCGGGCTGCCCGGGACCCGCGCCACCGGCCCGAGCTGGCACGGATCGCCCACCAGCACGACCCGGTCGACCCACGGGACCACGGTGAACACCGCGGGCTCGGTGGCCTGGGTCGCCTCGTCGATCAGCGCGGTGACCGCCCGCGGCAGATCCGCCCCTACCCGCGCCAGGGTGCCGAGCGTGCACGCGATCACCTGCGCCGAGGCGAGCGCTTCGGCGCGGGCTTGCTGCCGGAGCCGGTTGCGCTCCACCAACAGCCGCGCGCCGGCGGCGGTGCCCCACGCCCGCCGCAGATCCCGCTCCAGCGTCTTCAGCGCCGGCCCGAGGGGTCCGGTGCGGATCCGCGCGTCGAGGGTGAGCGCCTCGACCTCGGGCCGGATCCGGGCGGTCACCCCGATCCGGACCACCCGCAGCCCCTGCTCCGCCGCCCGCAGCGCCAGGTGGTCCACCGCGGCGTTGCTCTCGGCGAGCGCCCACGGCCGATCGCCATTGCGGACCAGCTCCGCAAGCACCCGCGCCGACAGCCAGGTCTTGCCGGTGCCTGGCGGGCCATGGATCACCGCCAGCTCGGGCGCGTGCAGCGCCACCCCGGCGGCGAACGCCTGGGCGTCGTCGAGCCCGGGCAGCCGCACCGGCCGCTCGATCGACACCATCGGCTGTTCGCCGAGCAACACCCGACGCAGCGGCGACCGGTGCTGGTCGGCGGCCTCGAGCGCCTTGCGGTACCGCACGTAGGTCGCCGGGTCGTGCCGACGGCGGATCCGCAACGGCGCCCCTTCGGGCAGCTCGTCACCTTCGGACGAGACCTCGGCCGCGCCGGCGTCCACCGCGTCGACCCACCCTGGGCGGGCCTCACCGTGAACGTCGATCCACACCGCGTCTCCAGCCGAGATCCCGTCGTGGAGCGACACGCCGCGGGTGGCCCTCACCACCGACCGCACCGTGCGCCCCGCGCGGTCGCTGCTCTGGACCTTCAACGGCGGCCAGGCGTGCCCCGCGGCGACCTGCCCGTCCGCGTCGAGCGCGTCGAGCCGTCGATGTTCGGCCTCGTCCGCCGCCTGTTCGTCGCGCAGCGCGCGGTGGAGGCGGTGGAGGTGGGGGTGGAGCTCGGTCGGCTCTGACACGCGCCCCCGTTCAGCGGGACGCGAGCGCGGCGTGCGCGACGTACCAGTCCGGGCAGCCCGAGGTCGGGTCGTCCTGCAGGTCGACCCCACCGTGGAACACGTCGTGGCCCGCGATCTCCAGTTGCTCGCCGTACCCGAGGACCTCGCCGTTCACCTCGAGATCGTAGCTCTGCCAGCTCCCACAGCCGTCGGAGCCGCCGCCGACCGCGTCTCCGAGCGCCACCGTGAGGTCGGCCGGGCCGGGCAGGTCCGCCACCTCCCCACCGACCGCGACGTACGCGAGGTTCGCGCCGTCGGGGGTCCGCACGTCTACCGAGCCGATGTCCGGGCCGAACCCGCCGAACGTGTACGCCATCTCGGCGACGACCTCGTCTCCGACCGCGACCCCGTCGAACCCGGGACCGTCGGGGAACACCACCCCGATCACCCACTCGGCGTCCACCATGTCCGCCACCCGGATCCACCCGGCTGCGGCCGGGTCGACGTCGCTGGTCGAGCGGATCGCCTCACCGGTGAAGCAGTCGTACGGGGGCTCCCCGACGCCGACCTCCGCCACCCACCCTCGGGCGGACTCGGACACCGGCTGGTACGGCTCGCCGTACCCGGTGAAGCACGCGCCGAACACAGCGGGCTCGGGCACCACGGACGAACAACCGGAGACGATCGCCAACGCGATCCAGCCACGCATCATCGACGCACCCGCTCGCCCCTGAAGGTCCGAGTGTAGCGCGCCCGGGTGGCGACCGCTCACCACAACCGGCTGCGCGCCGCCGAGACCTGCAGCGCCGGGCCGACCGCGAACGGCACCACCAGCAGCGCGAGCACCGACGACGCCACGCCGAGCAGGATCATCGGCGCGAACACGAGGGTCGCGGTGAGCCAGCCGAGCCACGCTACGGTGATCCCTGCCGACCCGAGCGCGAGGAGCGAGCCCACCACCGCGGCCCACCCGCGACCGTTGTACACTTGCGGCGCGACCACCAACGCCGACGCGCCCAGCGCGTACACCGGCGCGATCGCGATCCACCACCAGCCGTCGTAGATCGCGGTGAGCTGGATCGCGGTCCCGAGGACGAAGAACCCCACTGCGAGCAGCGCGCCGCCCGCCAGCCGGACGATCGGCGGAGACCGGAGCAGCTGCTCGTCGATCAGCGACAGGGACGGGGGGGAAAGGGTGCCAGCCACGACGACCTCCGACCTTGGTGTACGCCCGCCCGGTGCAACGGTCTCGTGTCGAGTTGTTTCAATCACCGTTGCCTTCCGCGTCGACGGACGTCGGTCGCGGCCCCACGCGCGAAACCGGGTTCGCGGTCGGCAGCCTGTGTGCACTGGCGGCGCGGCGGAGGTGTCGATGTGGTTCTGGTTGGGGTGTGCGGGGGTCGAGCCGCAGCGCGCAGCGCCGGCGCAGAGTCGGGTCGGGGCGGTCGGACCGCCGGGGGCCCCCGGGCCGGTCGGACCCGCCGGGCCACCAGGGGCCCCGGGGCCGCGCGGTCCGGCGGCGCGGAAGCGCGACGTGTACGTGGCGGCTCACACTGTACGGGTCGCGTTCGCCGGCCGATCCGACGTGACCGTCGCGTGTGACGACCCGCGCGACCTGCTGCTCTCCGGCTCGTGCAACCTCACCGGCGGCGTCGGGGCGACGGTCGCGGAGGCCTACGGCACCGGGCTCGACGACGAGGCGCTGCTGGCGGCCTGGCACTGCGGGGTGGAGGCGCCCGAGTGGGCAGTGGGGACCGCGTCGGTCACCGCCTCCGCCGCGTGCCTGGCGATAGACTGAGGTACAACGGGCGCAGGGGGCGGGGTTGGAGCAGGAGCACCTGGAAGGCGCAGTGCTCGTCGATCGGTACCGGCTCGACCGACGGCTGCGCCCCGGGCGGCTGGGCGACTTCTGGCGCGGTACTCGCCTCGACGACGGCGCGCCGGTCGCGGTGAAGTTGCTCAAGCCCGAGCTGTTCACCGACCCGAAGGCGGTCGCCCGGTTCGAGCGGGAGACCCGGCTGTTGTCGGCGTTCCGCCATCCGAACCTGCTGCACGTGTACGATCTGGGCACCACGTCGTCCGGAGCGCCGTGGATCGTCACCGAACCCCACGACGGGCGGATCCTGTCCGACGCGATCGCCGAGATGACCCTGACGGTCGACGCGATCTGCGACATCGGCGCGCAGATCGCTCGGGTGCTGGGCGCTGCACACGCGCGGGGGATCGTGCACCGCGGCCTCGACTCGGAGGCGATCGTGCTGGTCCGGCGGGAGGACCCGCACATCCCGGCGGCGCGGCGGTCCGAGCGGGTGGCGGTGCAGGACTTCGGGCTCGCCTACCTCACCGCGTCGGTCCACCCCACCGAGCCAGCGCTGACCGGCGCGGGGGAGCGGCTGGGGAGGTACGAGTACTGGGCGCCGGAGTACGTCGAGGATCACGTGCTCGACGCGCAGAGCGACCTGTACGTGCTCGGGATCCTGCTGTTCGAGATGGCGACCGGGCAGCCGCCGTTCGTGGGCCCGGCGGTCAGCGTGCTGCGCAAGCACGTGGCGGAGCAGCCGTGGGCGCCGTCGGAGCTCGCCGAGCAGCCGGTCCCGCCGTGGCTCGACGCGCTGGTCCTGGCGTTGCTGGCGAAGAACCCAGAGGAGAGGCCGTCGAGCGCCGACCGGGTCGCCCAGGCGCTGGTCGCCCGGCGCTGGTCGTAGGCGACTACGGCTCGGCGACCCCGTCGGCGCCGTCCTCGACGTGGACCTCGACCCCCTTGCTCTCCGCGCCGGTGCGGCTGACCGCCGACACCGCCCACGTCCCGGGCCCCAACCCGAGCGTGTGGGAGTCCCGCCCTAGGATCTGGCGCACCTCCCACCCGGCCGAGGTGTGCTCGTACAACACGAACGCCCGCAGCGCGCTCCGATCGCCGCCGGCCTCCGGGTGCGACCACGAGAGCTCGCGCCCCTGGACCGAGACCCGCGGCGGATCGAACGGGTCGGTGACCCGCGCGAGCGCCGGGGGCAGCGCCGGGTGCGCGTACAGCTCGTCCAGCAGGTCGCCCACGCCCGCCTGGTTCTTCAACACCGGGGTCGCCCGGAACCAGATCTGGCCCGAGGTGTGGTCCTGCGCGCGCGACAGCTCGACCTGCTTGCGCAGCTCCGCGAGCGGCCACTTGGGGTCCCGCCCGACCTTGGTGAGGTCGAGCCCGACCACCAGCGGGCGCGCGGCGTCGACCTGGTCGTTCCACCACTCGAGCAGCCGATCGTAGGCCTGGGCCTTGGCGGTGGTCGGCCAGTACAGCTGCGGCGCGAGGTAGTCGACCCACCCCTCGGCGAACCACTTCAGCGGGTCGGCGTGCAGCATCGCCACCTGGTCGAGCCCGCGGATCCCGGCGGGCTTGCCCGGCCGATAGATCCCGAACGGGCTGATCCCGAACCGCACCTCGGGCCGCCGCGTCTGCACCCCGGTCGCCAGCCGCTCGACCAGCCGGTTCACGTTGCTCGCACGCCACTCGGGCTTCGCGAGCTTTCCCCCGCTCTTGCGGTAGGTCTGGTACGTGGAGTCGTCCTGGAACACCAGGCGCCCGTCGGGGTACGGGTAGAAGTAGTCGTCGAGGTGCACCCCGTCGATGTCGTACCGCGCCACCACGTCGTCGATCACCGCGACCGCGTGGTCCTGCACCTCGGGCACGCCGGGGTCGAGCCACAACACGTTGCCCCACGGGCGCACCGACTTGCTCGCCCACTTCGACACGTGGTTCGGCGCGGTGGGCACCCCGCGCGAGGAGGAGGCCCGGTACGGGTTGAACCACGCGTGGACCTCGATCGAGCGATCGTGCGCCTTCTCGATCAGGTACTCCAGCGGGTCGAGACCCGGATCGCGCCCCTGCTTACCGCTCAAGAACCGGGACCACGGCTCGAGCTTCGACCGGTACAGCGCGTCCCCTTCGGGGCGCACCTGGAACACCAGCGCGTTCATCCCGAGCGCCGCGGTCTCCTCGACCAGCGCGTCGAGCTCGCGCTTCATCGCCGACGGAGACAACCCGGTGCGGGACGGGAAGTCGAGGTTCGACACGGTCGCGACCCACAGCCCGCGCAGCTCGCGCGGGACCGCCACGTCGACCAGCACCACCTCGGGCGCCTCGGGGCCGTACTCGGCCCACGCCTCGGCGACCGGGTGTGGCGCCGGGGCGACGACCGGCTCTGGACCCGTACACGCCGACACCAACCAGATCACGCGCCGCCCTCCCGTTCGTCCGTAACCGGGGTCGGACCCCAGGGCGCGCCGCGGTAACCGGGGTCAGCCCAGGTTGTGGAACACCTGCTGCACGTCGTCGTCCTGCTCGATCCGGTCGACCAGCTGGAGCACCTCGGTGGCCTGCTCCTCGGGCAGGGTCACCACGTTGGTCGGCACGTACTCGCGCTCGGCCGACTGCACCGCGAGGCCCCGCTCCTCGATCGCGGCGGCCAGGTGGCCGAAGTCGGCGAAGTTGCACCGGATCACGAGCTGCGGCTCACCCTTGTCGTTGGTGGACTCGCCCATCTCCTGCAGACCGTGGTCGATGAGCTCGAGCTCGAGCGTGTCCTGGTCGATCCCGGTGGGGTCGAGCCGAAACACCCCCATCCGGTTGAACATGAACGACACGGCCCCGCTGGCGGCGAGGTTGCCGCCCTCCTTGTTGAAGTGGACCCGCAGGTTGGCCACGGTGCGCACCGGGTTGTCGGTGGCGGTCTCGATCAACAAGGCGACGCCGTGCGGCGCGTACCCCTCGTACAGCAGCTCCTCGTAGATCTCGCCGCCCTGCCCGGCCGCCCGCTTGATCGCGGCCTCGACCTTGTCCTTGGGCATGTTCAGCGCCCGCGCGTTCTGCATCACCCGGCGGAGCGCCGGGTTCGAGTCCGGGTTCGGTCCCCCGGACTTCACGGCGATGGTGATGTCCTTGCCGATGCGCGTGAACTGCTTCGCGATGCGGTTCCACCGCGCGAACATCGTGGCTTTACGTGTCTCGAAGATCCGACCCATGACCCCGTTCCCCGGCGCAGCAGCGCCCTACGACGACGCACGACGTACCCCGTTGGTGCGCTGCTCGCCGCTACTTCACCACCAGGTCGGTGGGAATACCGCCGATCTTCGTGCCCTTCGCCACGCCGTGCTCGGTGAACCACCCCTGGGTCATCTCGAGCGCGTACATCGCCGGCACCACCGACCCGGTGCGGTCCGTGTCGAACGGCTCCATGTCGGCGATCGACACGATGGTGCCCGACCGATCGGCGAACGCGATCGACAGCGGGATCCGGGTGTCCTTCATCCAGAAGTGCCGGACCTTGAGGTCGGGGTACACGAACAACATCCCCTTGTCCGTGCCGAGCGAGTCGCGGAACATCAGGCCGCGCTGACGCGACGCGTCGTCACTCGCGACCTCCGCGCGGACCTCGGTGCCTCCCAGGTCGAGCTCGACGACCTCGAGACCGCTCGCGTTGCACGCCACCCACAGCCACGCGACCATCAGACCAACCTCTGTTGTGGATCGTCGACGAGAGGTAGCCCGATCTGCGCCCGGCCGCGCGGGGTCACCACCCGGCCGCGCGGGGTCCGGTTCAGGAACCCCTGCTGGATGAGGTACGGCTCGTGGGTGTCCTCGATCGTGTCGGCGGACTCGCCGGTCGCCGCCGCCAGCGTGTCGAGCCCCACCGGTCCACCGCTGAACTTCACCGCGATCGTGTGCAGGATCTTGCGGTCCATCCCGTCGAGGCCATCGGCGTCGATCTCGAGTCGGTCGAGCGCGATCCGCGCCCGGTCACCGTCGATCCGACCGTCCCCCTCGACCTGGGCGAAGTCGCGCACCCGCCGGAGCATCCGGTTCGCCACCCGCGGCGTGCCGCGCGACCGCTTCGCGAGCTCCCGCCGCCCTTCGGCCGTCAGCGGGATGTCGAGCTTCGCCGCAGATCGAATCAGGATCTTCTCCAGCTCGGCCGGGGTGTAGAAGTCGAACGTGGCGTGGATCCCGAACCGGGCCCGCAGCGGGGCGCTCAGCATCCCCGAGCGGGTGGTCGCGCCGATCAGGGTGAACCGCGAGATCTGGAGCTTGATCGACTGCGCGCCGGGCCCCTGCCCCAACACCACGTCGATCTCGAAGTCTTCCATCGCCGGGTACAGCACCTCCTCCACCGCGCGCGGCATCCGGTGGATCTCGTCGATGAACAGCACCTCCCGCGGCTGGAGCGAGTTCAGGATCGCGGCCAGATCGCCCTTGCGCTCCACCGTGGGCCCCGACGCGGTTCGCACCTCGACCCCGAGCTCCTCCCCCAAGATGTACGCCATGCTGGTCTTGCCGAGCCCGGGGGGGCCGGAAAGCAGCACGTGATCGAGCGCCTCGCCGCGCTGCAGCGCCGCCTTCACGTACACCCGCAGGTTCTCGCGCACCCGCTCCTGCCCCACGTACTCGTCGAGGCGGCGCGGGCGGAGCGCCGGATCGGACGCCCCGGGGGACGGATCGACCACCCGCGACGGTCGGTCACTCATGACGAGGCCAACGCGACGAGCGCCGCCTTGAGCCGCTGCTCGAGCGGAGCGTCGATCCCGAGGCCCTGCTGCTCGAGCGCGGACAGCGCGCGATCGATCTCGGACTTCCCGTAGTCGAGCTGGGCCAACGCGAGCGGCAACGAGTCGACCGGGGCGGCCGGGCGCGCGGCCCGCGGCGTCACCTGGAACGACACCGGCAGCTTGCCCTTGAGCTCGAGCGCGAGCCGCTGCGCCTTCTTCGACCCGACCCCGGGGATTCGCCCGAGCACGACGAGGTCGTCGGCCTCGACCGCCCGGTACAGCGCGTCGAGCGCGAGCGCGTCGAGGGTGGAGAGCGCCATCTTCGGGCCGAACCCGTTCACGGTGAGCAGCACCAGGAACGCCTTGCGCTCGGTGTCGTCGGCGAACCCGTACAGCGTGATCGAGTCTTCGCGCACCTGGGTGGACACGTACGCGACGATCGCGTCGCGCCCGACCCACTCGTCGAGCGTGCGCACCGGCGCGTACACCTCGTACCCGACGCCGTTCACGTCGACGATGCCGCGGATGCCGTCGCGCTCCACCAGCCGCCCGGCGAGCCGCGCGATCACCGGCGCACCCCGACCACGCCGTTCCGTAGGTGGGCGCAGTGGGTGAGCGCGATCGCGAGCGCGTCGGTCACGTCGTGCTTCCCGGTCGGAACCCCCTCACCGAGCAGCATCCGCACCATCCGCGCCACCGACTCCTTGTCGGCCTGCCCGTGCGCGCCGATCGTGCGCTTCACCGTGGCGTTGTTGTACTCGGCCGGCGCGTGTCCGCGCTGCGCGGCCGCCAGCAGCGCCACCCCGCGCGCCTGCCCGAGGCGGAGCGCCGACTCCGACGACTTGTGGCGGAAGATCGCCTCGATCGCGACCCCGTCCGACGGGTTCGCGTCGAACGCCTCGAGCAGCCCTTCGTAGATCCGCAGCAGCCGTTGCTCCATCGGCTGGTCGGCAGACGTGGCGATCCCACCCGCAGCCACGAACCGGTATCGACCGCGCTCGGTCGACACCACGCCGAAGCCGGTGACGGTGGAACCAGGGTCGATGCCGAAGACGACCATTCGGCCTACAGGGTACTCCGCACTGCACAAACGTTCAACCCCCCGCGGAGCCGCCGGGGGTGATACCTGGGGACTCCCCGGAGGTATCGATGAGGCTCGTGGCCGCGCTCGCGTGGATCGGATGCAACAAGGACCAGCCCACCCCGGCGGACTCGGGGCCGCCGGTCACCCTGGTGACCTACAACGCCGGCCTCGCGGTCGGGTTCGTCCCCGGCGCCGAGTCCCGCACGCCGCTGGTGGCCGAGGCGCTCGCGAACGTCGACGCCGACATCGTTTGCCTGCAGGAGGTGTGGCTGGCGGACCAGATCGCGGCGGTCCAGTCCGCGACCGCGGCGAGCTTCCCCCACAGCTTCTTCCCGGCCGCCCAGCAGTCGAGCGACGCCTCGTGCGCGGCGGGCGAGATCGACCCGGTGGTGCAGTGCCTGGAGACGAACTGCGCCGACGCGTGCGCCGACGAGGTGCCCGACTGCCTGCTGAACTACTGCGTGGGCCCGTTCCTCGGGCTGTCGCTCGACTGCCAGCGGTGCGCCCAGGCGAACGTCGGGGAGGACCCGGCCAGCGTGGGTGACACCTGCACCAACGCCCCGGTCGAGTTCGCGTACGGCGGGTCGTTCGGGACCGGCATCCTGTCGAAGTACCCGATGGGCCCGGTGGATGAGAAGGTGTTCGCGTCGACCAGCAACCGGCGGTCGGTGCTGCACGCCACCGTCGACGTCGACGGCGCGCCGCTCGAGCTGTACTGCACCCACCTGACCGCGATCTTCGACACGATCCCGTACCCGCGCGAGAGCCCGGTGTTCGGCGCCCCGGCGTGGGCGGCCGAGCAGCTGGTGCAGATCGACGAGATGAACGCGTGGATCGACGCGAACGGGGGCGACCGGATCGCGCTGCTGGGCGACATGAACACCGGCCCGGCGGTGGGCGACATCGCGGGCGAGTACCCCGAGAACTACGACCAGCTGGCCGCCGGATGGTCGGTCCCGTACGCCGATCAGGCGAGCCCGGTCTGCACCTACTGCGGCGACAACCCGCTGCAGCTCGGCAGCGGCGACGACGGAGACAGCCGGCTGATCGACCACGTGATGCTCAAGGGGTTCGCCGGTCCGAACACGTCGAGCCGGGTGCTCGACGAGACGGTCGCCGCGGAGACCTGCGGCACGCCGATCGACCCGGCCGCGCTGTCCGATCACTACGGCGTGCAGGTCGTCGCCACCCCGTGAGGTAGGGCGTGTACGAGCTCGTTCGCCTGTTCGGTTCGGTGGGGCTGCTGGTGGCGGTCCCGGTCGCGATCTGGCCCTCGCTGCGCACGCGGCGGGGCGCGATCCCGATCACGGTGGGGTGCGTGGTCGGGTACCTGGTGCTGGGCAACCTGTTGTCCCAGGTCGTGCTGCTCGACGTGATCTACCCGGCCGACCCGTGGTCGGGGGACCACTCCGAGGCGGAGCTCCAACAGCTGTTGCTGGTGCACTCCGCGGTCTCGCTCGGCGCGGCGGCGGCGGTCACGGTGGCGGTGGCGGCGGGGCTCGGCCGGGTGCTTCAGCGGGCGTAGGCCGCCCGGGCGAGCGCGAGGTGCAGCCGGTGCGAGCCGCGCGCAGCGGTCGCCGCCCCGGACCACGGTCCCCACAGCGCGAGGTCACCCCACAGGTCGAGCAGCTTGTGCCGCACGGGCTCGTCCGCGGCGCGCATCGGCGCGTCGGGCCACACCACGGTGTTGTCGGCCGACGCCCCCCGGCCGCGACCCGCTGCCTGCAGCCGCGGCACGTCGGACGCGCGCACGAACGTACGCGCCCACGCGATCTCGGCGCGGAACGCCGCCTCGGTGCGCGGCACGGTCAGCGCCCCCGCCAGATCGCCGAAGTCGACCTCGACCGCCAGCGTGTCACCCGCGCCGACCGACGCGGCGCCCCCGTGCGCCTCGACCCGGGCGGCGGCCGGGACGAACGGCTCGACCGGCGGCCCGTCCACCCGCCCGGCCCGATCGATCGCCTCGACCCACCCCAGCGCCGACCCGTCGAGGATCGGCACCTCGGGACCGTCGACCGCGATCGACGCGTCGGTCACCCCGAGCGCGTCCAGCGCGGCGAGCAGGTGCTCCGCGGTGACGATCCTCGCCCCGGCGCGCTCGAGCGCGGTGTACCCGCCGTCGGCCGACGCGTGGGCGAGCGCCGCAGGGACATCGACCCCGCCGACCCGGAACACGAGCCCCGACCCGAACGGCGCCGGCCCGAGCCGCGCCTCGCACCACGCGCCGGTGTGCACCCCGACCGAGGCGCAGCTCGCCTCCCCGCGGAGCGTCCGGCGGTTCACCGGCGCTCGGCCGCGACCAGCCACAGCCGGTTCAGCGGCCCGTACACCGGGTGGCGCCGACACCGATCCTCGAGCGCCACCAGCTGCTCGAGCGTGACCTCGGCCGGCCCAGAGTCCTCCAGCGGACCGTCGGGGAGGTAGTGGCTCGCCACCCGGTCGAGCAGCGTGAGCCCCGCGTCGGCCACCAGCGCCTCGACCCGCGCCGCGTCGTACGTCTGCACCCAGCGATCCCCAGGGAGCCACACGAGCCCGTCGCCGTCGAGCGCGGCCTCGATCCCCCCTTGGGGCGCGTCCTGCGCGACCGCCCACCCGTGCCGCGCCTCGACCGACAGCAGCACCCGACCGCCCGGGCGCACCCGCTGCGCGATCGACCGCAGCGCCTGCACCGCCGCCGGCACGTAGCACAACACCTCGGCGGCAATCGCGAGGTCGACCTCCACCTCGGGCAGGTGATCGACCGACGCGAGCGTCACGTCGAGCCGCCCGGGCCGCCCCGCCGCGTGCCACACCAGCCGGCGCAGGCTCTCGAGGTCGGGGTCCACCGCGTGCACCGTCGCGCCACGGTCGAGGAACGCCTGGGTGAACCGGCCGATCCCCGCACCCACGTCGAGCACCCTCGCCGCGTCGACGTGCGCGCGCCAGTGGTGCAGGTACAGGTCGCGCTCCATGCGCTTGAGCCCGTAGATCGGCGACGCGAGGTCGAGGAAGTCCATGTACTCGGGGTGATCGGTCCACCCCGATCGCGCGCCGTCGAGGTAGCCGTGCGCCTCGTCGCCGGCGCCGCGCACGAACGGGTCGTCCGACGGCAGCGCGAACCGCTTGCCGACGAGGGGGACGAGGGCGGTCGCCTCGAACGGAGGCTCTCCTCGGAGGGCGACCGGCTTCCCCCGGAGGCTGGCGTGCTGCAAGCTCACGCGGCTGCGTAACGCAGTACGTTCGGCCCCGGAGGGACGGTGATGGCGTGGATGGTGCTGATGTGGGTGAGCTGCGACAAGCTCCCGACCGGGACGTGTGGACCCGAGGAGTGCGCCGAGGCGTGCGCCGCGCTGACCCCGCCCCCGCCGCCCACGCCCTCCGGGCAGCCTGCCCCGACCGAGTTCGAGCAGAAAGTGCTGGACGCGCAGCTCGACGAGATCCGGCGCGGGATCCAGCCGTGGAGTGACACCGCGATCGGCCTGTGCCGCGGCCGGCGAGACTGCGACAAGTTCCTCGGCGTGAACGCGGGCAAGTTGGGCCGCGGCGCACACTTCGTGAAGGCCGAGCTCCGCGTGCCGCCGGGGCCACCGGGCACCTGGACCGTGCGGTTCGTGACCGAGTGCACCACCGCCACCGGCGAGGTCCGCGCGTTCGAGCGGGACTACGACGTGGTGAACAACGGGGGGGAGCGGCCGACCTCGCTGAACCTGCGGGCGATCGACAGCCCGTCCGAAGACGGCGCCGAGGTGTGCAAGTGGACGCTGACCACGCTCGATCCACGCGGCGACAAGCAATACACCGGCACTTGGGAAGTCTCCGGAAAGTAGCCGGTTCAGAACTGGATGATCACCGAGCCCTGGTTCGCCTCCACCGGCTCGAGCGAGGTGTAGTAGTAGG
>JBEBJC010000116.1:0-13603 GCA_040080105.1 Myxococcota bacterium | reverse complement strand
CGACCGGGTCACGGGGTCCGTCCGGGAGCGTTGTCGGGGGGAGCGCACACCACGAGATCGTCGCGGCGCAACCGATGGAGCCCGTCGAGCACGACGGCGTTGACCCGGCCGCCGCAGTCGGGCGGAAACCCGAGCGCGAGCCCGCGGGACGACGGCGCGGCGGGGGCGCACGGCCCGTCGACCGGACACGCTGCGGTGGCCCCCCCGCAGGTCACCCACACGTCGCGGCGGGCGGCGGCCGCGTGTCGCACCACCACCGCGTCGAACGCGCCGCGGCACTTGGCCGGGAGCACCACGTACGCCGAGTCCGACACGCTCTCGCGCGCCGGGTCGGAGTCGACGATCGGCGTGCAGGTCGCCGCGTCGGCGGCGCGGCAGTCGAACCGCGCGCCGGGGGAGGTGAGCGGGGCGAGCAGCACGAGGTGCTTCGTCGCGCACCCGGCGAGCCACCACCCCCACATCGCGCCTCCCCGCTCGGGAGGGTACGCGGGGTCGGCCCACGCCGTCGCTCCGCGATCACCCGACGCGGCGTGATCCCTGGTTGACAGTCCGTTTCGTGCCTAATAGAACGCGCGGATGATTATCGCCGCCCTCGCCCTCGGGTGTCGCCCCGAGCCCACCGCTGCGCCGCCCGCGCAGTCCGACCCCACGCTGTCTTCGCCCACGGGGGCCGAGGAGTGGGTCGACCCGTTCGCGCCGCAGCCCGACCAGAGTGAAGGGCTGACCAACGTGTCCGACGACCTCGACGCGCTGCTCGAGCACGGCGCGTTGAACGGCGCGTGTGACGCGTGGGAGGCGAACCCCGGCGATCGGCGCCTCGAGCTGCTGTGCGGCAAGTCGATGTTCTTCTACGAGGGCTTCGGAACCCTCGGCATCCCCACCGTGTTGATCGACACGTTGCCCGAGCTGTTCCCCGACGAGCTCGGCCCCGCGTTCAGCCGGCTCGGCCTGGTCCCGCACCCGACCGAGCCCCACGGGCGGCCGATCGGGTTCGGCGTCGGGGCGCCGCTCGGCGGCAACGAGACCCTGGCGATGACCTGCGCGTCGTGCCACTTCGGTCCGTTGGGCGACGGGCGGTACGCGGTGGGCGCGCCGAACCACGGGTACGCGTACGGCGAGCACATGTTGTCGATCCTGCTGATCCCGGCGGCGGCGTCCCCGCTGTTCCGTGAGTCGGACCACGACCCGGAGGCGATCGCCGCGGTCCGCGACGTGCTCGATCGGCTGAGCGACGATCCGGGCGTCGCCATCCAGCTCGGGCTCGCGCTGCTGCCGCTGCTCGGCGTCGAGGTCGCGACCGTCGCGGTGGAGCAGGAGGGCGAGTACGCGTCGTGGCCGCCGGGCACGATGGACTTCGTGATCGACCCGCTGCCGATCGACGACGGCGTGCACACCGTGAGCAAGATCAGCGCGCTGTGGGGCATCCCGAGCGACGCCGAGGTCGAGTCGGCGCACATGGAGCACGCGATGCTCGCGTGGGCCGGCAGCGCCCACAGCCTCGACCAGTTCCTCCAGGGATTCGTGCAGCTCGGCGGCGGTGACGTCGCCGCGTGGCCGCCCGAGCGCCTCGCGCCGCTCCGGTCGTACATCGAGTCGCTGCGCGCGCCCGAGCCGCTCGAGCCGCCCGACGTAGACGCGGTGAGCCGCGGCGAGGCGGTGTTCCGGTCGGCCGGGTGTGTCGAGTGCCACGCCGGCCCGCGCGGCTCGGGGGCTCGGATCTACACCTACGACGAGATCGGCACCGACGCGGCGATGGAGGCGTGGGCCGACCCGGACCTCGACGGCGAGCCGTGCTGCGGCATCGGCGACACCGACACCGTGCTGACCCACGGGATCAAGAGCCCGCGGCTCACCGGCAGCGCGTACTTCGGGCGGTTCCTCCACAACGGCTCCCTCGGCACGTTGGAGGAGGTGCTGTGCCTGTCCCCGCGCCCCGACGACCGCGGCGAGCCGTGGAGTGACGCAGGGCACACCTACGGGTGCGACCTGCCCGACGACGAGCGCGCCGCGCTCGCGGTTTACCTGCGGGCGCACTGACCCCGGGCTACGCGATCGGATGCACACGTTCCACGTCAGCGGCCACCGCGACCTCGACCCGGTGGAGTTCGAGGTCCACTACCTGCACCAGCTCGAGGCCGCGCTGGGCGATCGGTTCGTGGTGGGCGACGCGCCCGGCGCCGACGCGATCGCGCACGCGTGGCTGCACGCCCGCGGGGGGCGCGGCGTCGTGTACCACATCGGGGCCTCGCCCCGGTTCGACCCGCGCGGCTGGCCCACCCGCGGCGGGTTCACCTCCGACGAGGCCCGCGACGCCGCGATGACCGCGGACTCGGACCTGGACCTCGCGTGGGTCCGCCCGGGGCGCGAGCGGTCGGGCACCGCGCAGAACCTCGCCCGCCGGCCCCGACACCCGGCGGAGGTGGTGCTGGCCGGCGTCGAGGACTGGGCGCGGGTCCGGTCGCTGCGCCTGACCGCGCTCGCCGACGCGCCCGACGCGTTCGGCAGCACGTTCGCCGGGGAGCGGGGCTTGCCCGAGTCGACCTGGCGGGCGAGGCTCGCCCGGGCCGAGGCGCGCACCTTGCTCGGGCGGATCGACGGTCGCGACGCGGGTCTGGTCGTGGTGGCTCCGGCCGACGCCCCCGGCGACCTCGGCCTGTACTCGGTGTGGGTGTCGCCCACCGCGCGCGGGCGGGGCCTCGGCGACGCGCTGGTGGCGGAGGCGGTCACCGTGGCGCGGGACCTCGGGTTCCGCCGGCTGGTGCTCGACGTGGGCGACGCGAACGCCCCGGCGATCGCGCTGTACGCCCGGCACGGGTTCGCCCCGACCGGGGTGCGCGGGAGCTTGCCGCCCCCGCGCGAGCACGTGCCGGAGCACCAGCGGGCGCGGCGGCTGGTGCCACGCTGACACGTGGTGACCGGAAGGACTCGGATCGAACAGCGGCCGGTGATGGGACGTCCGGGAGGTTCGAATGCGTCGGACGTTGCTGTTGGCGTCTCTCGGGGCCGCGGGTTGCTTCGACTTCGTCGGGGATCGCGGCCGGATCGGGTTCGCGACCAACCTGGTGGTCGACGGGCAGCCGTGGGACGCGCGGTCGCCGGTCGCCGACCACACCGTGGCGCAGTTCCTGGCGGTCGAGCGGATCGAAGACCAGCGCTCCGACGGGTTGACGTTCGAGTCCCACGCGCGCGGGCTCGACCAGGTCGAGCAGAGCGGCGGGTCGATCGCGGTGACCGGCGCCCACCAGCGGGGCCTGGTGTGGTTCACCGGCGACGCCGAGGACCAGTTCTCGGTGGCGTTCACTGCTCCGGAGACGGTCCAATGGCGCCACGCGTTCGGAGGTGAGGTGGGCGACGTGTGGATCCGGGCCGGCGCGACCGTGCCGTTGGCGGCCGCGGTCCGGGATCGTCGCGGCCGTCCGGTCGCGTACGCGCACACCGAGCAGTCGTCGGATCTGACGGTGGAGGCCGACGGTGACGGGGTCGTGTGGGCGGACGCCCCCTCGTTCGCGGTGAACGCGGGTGACACCGGACCGATGACCCTGCGCGTGTCCCTGCTCGGCCGGCCGCTCCCGGCGGCGGCGGTCACCGTGGTGCCCGACAGCGCCGTCGTGTCGGTCGAGCTCGCTCCGATCCGGATCGGCGAGGTGTGCGGCGCGCTCGCGGTCGGGCGGACCGCGGCCGGCCACCCGGTGCTCGGGGCGGCGCGGGTGGTCCACGAGGAAGGGGCGGACCCGGACTACCCGGACGTGGCGATGTGGACCTGTGAGGGCCCGGTCCCGGTGATTGGGGTCGAGCGAGCGCCGTGAGCCCCGCCGGAGCGGCGTTCGTGAACCTGCCCGGAGGCCACACCCAACCGGCGCAGCGTCGGACGCGCTGCCACGGCGAGAGATCTAGGCGATAGCGCCGCTTCCGGCTGAGTCTCGCCTCCAAGAGAGAATCATTCGCTGACCGAGAACGCTAGGATCAGGACCACGTCGTCGAGCGACGCGACAGCGACCCCGGAGTCGAACGTCACGGAGACGCTGGCGGGCCACGACGATACGCCCGACAGCTCTGCGGCCGCGATCGACAGGCCGTCGCTCGACGCGAACGCCAGCGCGACCGGCACGCCGTCGAGCGATAGCGTGGCTCCGACCGGGGCGCCACCCACCACGGCGAGCTGCACGCCGGTCACGCCGTCCACCCGCCCCGCCGCAAAGTACGGCAGCCGGTCGACCAGTCCCAACGTCAGCGAGGATCCGCCTCCGTCCTGGGCCTGGAACCACGCGTCCGGATCGTCGCGCCGCGCCGAGATCCCGACCGCGGAGCCGCTCACCGTAGCCGTCATCCCCAGGTCGGTGAACCCCCCGCGCAGCGCGTCGAGGGCCGCTGGCAGGCCGGCTGCGATCGCGGCGCGGTAGGCCTCCCCACCGTCGCGCGCGGTGTACCGGAGGTGCAGGACCACGTCGGCGACGCTGTCCCAGTCCAGCTGAGCCAACGTCTGGTTCGCGAACGCCAGGTGCCAGGTCGAGACCGCCCCGGTCCGCTCGAACGGCAGGTACCGCGGACCGCTCGCGTCGAACACCCCCGCGTCCTCCGACCCACTGCTGGTGACGATCGACGGGTACGTGGACGGCTGGTCCTCGAGTGCCCCGGTGGCGGACCGCCGGATCTTGGACCCGTGTTGGGTGAGGCGCAGCTGGACCAGGCCATGGGGCCCAGCGACGCACGCGACGGTCACGGCGACGCTCACCAGGCGGCGGAACACGTGCCCCGGGCACTCGAGGTCGAACAGCGCCTCCGGAACCTCGAGCCAGCACTCGCCGACCTGGCGCAGGCGCGCCAGGGCCATCGGATCGAGCCGGGCGAGCGAGACCGCGGTGCGGAGCTCGAACTCGCGCCGATCGTTCTCCAGGTACGCGGCGTCCATCCGCTCGAGATCGGCGACCAGCCGCTCCCCGGCTCCCAGGCCCTTGCGCAGGCCGTCCCAGTACGGTCCCGAGACGAACGTGTCCGAGCCGCCGAGCTCGAACCGGTACGCCGCCTGCGCCTTCTTCGCGAGCCCGAGCGCCAGCTGGAACTGCTGGAAGTGCAGCGCCGCGAGCTGGCCCACCATCCACTGGTACAGGTCCCCGTTGGTGAACTTGCGGCTCATGAACGCGGACACCTGGTCGGACTGGCGCATCTGCAGCTGGTGGTTCGCGAGCTCGGTCCGGGCGATGCCGAGCCGAAGCTCAGCACCTTCGATCTGACGGTCCAGCTGGACGAGTTCCTTGCCGGCCAACTGGGATTGGTTCTTCCACTCCTGCGCCCGGCGCTGATACCCCGCTCGGACCGTGAGCCGTCCACCCTTCCCGTGATCTTGGGCCGCCAGGAAGGCGAAGTACTCACTCGATGCCAGCGCGACCCGGCTCAACATCACCCCGCCCACCTTCACCGACGGAGGCAAGGTGGTGTAGAAGTCCGGGATCGCGCCGAGTGCGCTGCCCAGCGTGGCCAGGGCCGCGCTCCGGTTCTGCGACCGGTCCCCGCTGCGGGCGAGCTCGGTGGCGTGAAGCTCGTGGGCGTTCCACCCGCGGTCGATGAGCCGGTCGTAGTAGGCCTTGCGCGCCAGGACCTGATCCTTCGAGGCCCGCAGCGCGGCGATGGACTGCGCCGCGTCCGCGACCTGCTGCGACCGGACCTGTTCGACCCGCGCCAGCAGGGCGCCCTCGTGCTCGGTCCGCAAGGTGGCCAGCGCCTCCGCGTCCCGCTTCTCCATCGCCGACAGCAGCGCTCCGGCCAGCGCGCGCACCGAGCTCGCGAGCGCCAGCGCTCGCCCGTGCACCGACGCGAACCGCTGGCTCGGGAGCGGTAGGTCGAGCCCATCGAGCGCCGTGCCGAGATCCATGCCCGCCGCTGCAGCGCGTACCAGCGCCGCCGGATCGATCGGAGGCTGGAACAGGGCCAGGCTGCGCGCCACCCCGTCGAGGTTCAGACCGTTGCGGATCTTGAACAGGCGGTCGGCGACGGTGTCCCAATACGACAACAGCCGCGCGTTGATCGGCACGCAGAAGTACGGGAGCGCCGCGCCCACGGTGAGCTCGGCTCCGGCGCTGCCGGCCCCGCTCGACACGACCTCGGGGGTGAACGCGTTCTCCAGCACCACGTTGCCGAACGCGTCGAACGCCCCCTCGGCCCGCAGCTCCGCGTAGGTCTTCGCCGGGATCGCCGCGGCCGGCGCGACCGTCTCCGGACGATCGCCCAGGATCTGGAGCGCGAGCACGTACAGCTGCGTGGCCTCGGTCAGCGACTCGAGGGTGTCCCGAGCAAACAGCTGGTCGCCCCAGGCGATCAGGTTGTCCAGGTACCGCATCACCGTGACCTTCTGGTAGGTCCCGGGCCGGAGCCGCGCCAGCAGGTGTGGGTCGAACGGGTCGTCCCGCCAGGCCTCGACCTGGTCGGTGAACGACGCGTGCCCGGCAGTCTCGGCGGTGAACGCGAGCCAGTCGGTCACCGGGGCGGAGACCACCTCCATCAACGGGGCCACCTTCCACCATCGCGCGGATGGATCGCCGCCGGGCGGCACGTCCGACGCCGGCACCCGCGGGTCGAAGATCGCATGGAGCCAGGTCATGGCGTCGTCGTGCCGGCCTTCGTCCATCAGCCGGCTCGCGACGAACAGCGGCAGGTGGTAGAACAGCTCCCAATTGTATCCGGAGAACGCCGCCCGCTCGTCGAAGTCGACGTCCTCGACCGGCCAGTCCGCCGAGACGTGATCGGGGTCCGGGGCCAGCGACGCGAAGTCGAAGTCTCCGACGATCTGCTGCCGGCGTAGCACGCCATCCGGTCCGGCCGGATCCGGGTCGAGCAGCGCGGATACCCCGCCCCGTCGCACGGCTGCGGTGAACGCCCGCGCGTGAGGGTGGTAGAAGTTCGAGAAGCGGTAGGCGGTCCCCGACAGGTCGAACCACGAGGGAGCGGCGGTCTCCGCGAGCTGGTGTTCCGCGACCTCCAGCGCCGCGGCACCCTGCACCGAATCGTAGAGGTCCGAGGACAGATAGTCCGTGTACGACGAGCTGCGGGCGACCCCGACCCGCTCTGCGGCGGTCGGCGCCAGGGTCCCGCGCCGCAGCGACGACAACGAACCGATCGTTCCCTCGGCGACACCGGTCGGCCCGCCCCACCCCTCGACCTCCTCCACCAGCCACACCCGCTGGTCGGTCTGGACGAAGAACGGAGCTTGACCCACGAAGTCGCCGCTCACCGAGGCCGGCACGACCACGGTGAACCAGGCGAGCTCCCCGAGGAGCGGGACGGCGGAGCGCACCGCGCCCGGAGCGACCTCGCCGCCCTCGACCTCGGCGTCGTAGACCGTCAGCCAATCCGCGATCCACAGCCCGATTTCGGGATCCCTCGCGCTGTACCCGGGTGCGGACCAGAACGCTCCCTCCACCGCGGCCCGATCGTCCGCCTCCCCATCGACTGCGGTGCCGGTGAGCGCCAGCGTGCCCGGATCGAGGATGAACCGGGCTCGGACGAAGCCCTCGTCGAGGTCGCCACGTTCCTTGTAGTTGCTCTTCTCCGTCAATCGGATCGAGATCGTGCCGTCATCGGTGCGATCGAGCACGATCATCAGACCCCGGACCGAGTCGGTCAGCGCGATCGGCACGCCGTCCGACATCCGCTTCGGCGCCCACTGCCGATCGCGAACCTCCGACCACGACAGCCGCGCCTCCTGTCCGGTGCCGTCTCCGGAAGCGGCGTCCCCGACGGTGCACCAGAACAGGAGCAGCCGCCCGTCCTGCACCACCAGCGCGACCGAGTCCCCCTCGACCCCGCACTGCACCGGCTCCCACGGGGTCCAGCGCGCGCCGTCCTCCCGCCGCCGATACCAGTACGACGCCGGCTCGCCGCGGGTCCGCGCGATCACGTGCAGCCGGTCGACCGGATCGGCGCCCTCCTCGGCTTCTTGTTGCCAGAACAGCCCGAGCACCTGCAGGTTCGCCACCTCCCGCAGGCGGTCGAGGTAGTCGAGCACGGCCTCCTCGACCCGTTGGGCGTTGGCCTCGCCTTGTCCCAGCTCCCGCTCGAGGTCCCGGAAGAACGGGCTCTTGTCGTCGCGCAGCTCCGGCTCGATCCAATCCTCCGGGTACAAGAACACCTTTCGCGCCGCCTCCCACACCCGGTAGGTCCGCATCCACTCCCACTGGGCGCGGTCTTCCGGGTACGCCTCGAACAGAGGTCGGCCGGTCTTCGGATCGAGCTCCAACCCGAGCAGGAGCCGGTGGACGAACAGCTGGACCGAGGCGGTCGCCTGCACGATTCGACTGGTGAGCAGCTCGGGGTTCATGCTGACGTCAATCAGGTACCGCTGGTACAGGTCGTCCGGTGTGGCCAGCGCCGCGTCTCCGGAGTGCACTGCGTGAGCGAGGAGCCAGGCCACGAGTGCATCCCGCTGAGCCGTGCGCAGCTCGTCCCGAACCGGCCTCGCCACTCCCGCCCAGGCGTCTGGAGAGCCGACCTTGGCGCGGGCTGCGGCGACCACCTGCGCGCTGGCCTCGCTGGTGACTGCCTCCGGCGCCGTCGCCCAGCCGGTGACGGTGACCGCGTCGGCCCCGCAGCGCACCACGAGCCACATCCGGTCCAGCAGCGCCTTCAGCCCGTCCACCGTCGCCGGGTCCGCGCCTGCCTGTCCCGCCACCGTCGCGAGGTCCGACGCCGGCCAGCCGGTGCGCGCCGCCGCCGTCTCGGCGAACGAGCCCGCAGCGACGCTCTCCAGCACGCCCACGAACGACGGCTCGACCCCGGGGAGCCGGGCCCGCTGGCCGAACAGCCGGATCAGTCGCTGGAGCGCATCGAAGCCGAAGGTCGCAGCGCCGTCGGCGACCCCGTCCGCCGGTGCGAGCGCCCAACCGGCGCCCTCGCCGATCCAGAACGTCCGCTCCTCCGCGTCCAGCCGCAGGTGACCGAGGATCAGGGCGAGCTTGGCCAGGGCTCGGGCGATCGAGAAGTCGTCCTCGTAGGTCCCGCCCGCCTCGTCGACCACGTCGTCGTACGGCTGGTCCCCACCGACGCCCTCCTCGCGGAAGGTGGTGCGCAGGAACCGTTGGAGGAGGTCCGGCTCGGGCGGCGCGCTCGCGAACCGTGGTGCACCACGGATCTCGGTCGGCGCGAGCCAGGCCATCGGCGGGTCCAGGCGCACCGGGGTCTCGTTCGTCAGGACGAGCGACCCGCCGCCGTCTCCGGTCAGTCGGGTGTTCGCGGGCAGCGCCGTGAGCCCGATCCCGAGCGACGAGCCCGCCTGCACCACGGCCTCCCCGGTCGCGGTGCGGGTCCAGGGCGCGCCCTGGGGCGCGACCACCTCGGTGACGCTGCCGACAACGTCGGCCGTCAGCAGGGTGATGGTGTCGACGTCCAGCACCACCGCGACGCCGTCCCTCTGCACCGAAGTCCCCGTGGGCACGACGCACCGGACCCCGCCGGTCAGCGCGACGGCGGTGGGGCCCACCGTCACCGTCAGCGCCTCGGCCGCGACGAACGCGGACTCTGCCAGGGGAGGCAGCGCCGACCAGCCGAGGCCCCGCACGCTGGCGAGCGCGTCCGGGTCGAGTCCCAGCCCCTCCGACAGGATCCGCTCCACCTCCTCCCGCACCGAGGCCTCGGTGACTCCGGACCCGAGCGACGCGAACCGGGCCCGCAGCGCGTCCCGCAGCCCGCCGAGCACGCCACGGATCCGATCGTCGGACGGACCCAGCGCCGGCTCGCCGGCGACGACGTACCGCGCCGCGTCGACCGACCACCCGAACTCGGCCAGCTCGCGGGCGGCGTCGCGCAGCGAGACCACCGCGTCGAGGTCCCCGAGGGGAGCGGCGCCGGTCAGGTCGACCAGACCCAGCAGATCGATGGGGTCCAGCGCGGCGATCCGCGCCACCACGACCCACTGGTAGACCCGGGTCAGGTTCGCGAGCGTCAGCGCGTCGTCCGGGAGGCGGGCCCGCACGGCGTCCAGCTGCTCACGGGCCAATCCCAGGGCGGCGGACACCGAGCCTGCGTGTGCCTCGATCGTCGTGACCGGCTGGGTGTCCAGGTACCCGAGCTCGCTCCGGTCCGCGTTCAGTTCGAAGAACGGGTAGTCGGGGTCGCCCGCCACCAGGAGCCCGGGGGACCGGAAGGTCGCGTCGAACAGGCTCGGGGTGGGCTCGGGACGGGTGTCGCGGTCGAGCCAGGTGTCGAGGGTGGTGGCGAGGGTCATCGCCACGCTCACCGGCGCGACGCCCTCCTCGGTGGCCAACCGCACCACGGCGGCCAACGCCCCGACCCACTCGTCGTTCGCGAGGTCGCTCACCCCGAGCGCCACCAGCACCTTGTCGAGGTCCAGCATCGTCCAGCCGGTGGTGCGCCACAGCCGGACGAACTGCCGAATCCGCGTCCAATCGGCCTCCTCTGGAGCGCCGCCGCCTGCGAGGGCCAGCGTCGCGGTGTCGACGTCGCAGGGATCGGTGGCGGTGACGACCAGGCGCGGCCCGCCGGAGGTGCGGGGGTTGGCGGTTCGGCTGTGGAGCAGGTCGAGGACGTCCGACCAGGTCAGCGCCGCCGCTCGGCGCAGCGTGGCGACCCGGGCGAGGTCGGCGAGGGAGCCGACCGCCCAGTAGGCGAGCTCGCTGCCGGTCGGGGCCTTGATCGCGGCGATCTGACCCCCGAACGCGAGGAGCTCCTCGGTGGCGAGCGCGGCGGGCGGTACGGAGGCGAACGCCCGGAGCAGGTCGATCCGCGGGGCCCCGAGGTGCCGGAGGAACGCGCGCTGCTCGGCGAGCGCCCGGTGGAACGGCAGCGTCGGGGCGAGGGTCGAAGCGCGCAACTTCGCGTAGGCCGCGTCGTTGCGGTACTGCGGCGACGCGAGCAGGTCGGGCGTCGTCACCACCGTGTCGTGCGCGGCGTCGGCGCCGACCCCGACGCCGGTCACCACCGCGCTCTCCAGCGCCTCGAGCACCAGATCGACATACGGCAGCGCTCGTTCGGCGTTCTCGCACGACAGCTCGATCGCCACGAGGTCGGGGCGCCGGGCGACGAGCTCGTCGTACAGGGTCTTGCGGGGGTGACCGTGGACCGGCCGCGCTTCCAGCCACTGCAGCAGATCGACCAGGTAGGCCGCCGGCCCGTGGACCGAGCGACACCAGTCGCACGCGCAGCCGCCGGCGTTGCCGAACAGCTGGTCCCACTCGGGCAGGGTCGGCGCGCTGGCCGAGGCGGGCAGGAACTGGAACGGCGGGCGCGACACGGTCGGGTGGGCCTGCATCAGGAACGTGGTGGTCAGGGCCTGCATCGTCGCGGCCTTGTCGGCGATCAGGCGGGCCTGCTCGACCCCGAGGACCGCGCCGTGCGCGGCGACGAACCGGGAGCGCCCCACGCGCGCGATCGACCAGGCGGAGCTGAACCCTGCTTCGACCAACGCGGCCGAGGCCTCGGCCCGCCCGACGTCCGGAGCGATCCGGTACAGACGCTGGAGTTGGGTCGCCGCGGCCTGCTCCTCGGGGGAGCCTGTGAAGTCGGCCACCCGGGACCGGGCGAGGTCGAACGCGGGGTGGCGGATCAGGAACCTCGACGCCGGGTGCGAATCGGGGAGGAGCCGCACGAGCCCGCTGCGGGCGGCCTTGCTCGGGAACATCCGCTCGGCGTGCTCTGCGAGCCAGCCAGCCAGGACCTGCCTCCGCTCCGCCACGGTCTCGCCGGGCAGGCCTTCAGGGAGCGTCGGGAGCTCGCGGGTCAGGGCCGCCCAGTCCTCCGTCGACCACGACGCGACCGCGCTCGCGGGCTGGGTCCCGAGCCGGCTCACGATCGACCGGACGATGGGCGCGAACGCCAGCCCGAGCGTGCCGAGCGCGACCAGCCGGCGCGCCTCGCTGACCGACTCGGGGCCGAGCTCGCCCAGGTCGTCCCAGAACGACGCCTCGGAGCCGGTGTGGGTGGCGTATCGGTCGACGATCCGGTCGACCGCGGCGGGTGAGAGCGTCGGCGACGCCCGCAGGATCTCGCCCAGCGTGTCGGACCGCGGTCCGGACATCGCGCCGGTCAGCGCCCGAGCGAACGCCTGATGCAACCGATCGACCGCGCGCGGCGCGTGCACCGCGTGGGACACCAGGTTCGCGCGTCCGGCCGCGATCAGCGCCGGTCGGACGGTCTGGCGTGGCTTGGCCACCAACGCCTCGATCGAGCGCGGAAACCCGAGCCGCAGCAGCCCGTACACCGCTTCGGGATCGGCGCCGATCTGTCTGCCGAGGCGATGGGCGAGGGCAAAGGTCGTGAGGCGCTCGACATCCCAGCGCGTCCGACCTGACAGCATCGCGATCCGGCGGACGTCGAGATCGGCTGGCGCCGTGTCTCCGAGCGCCCGCGCCAGCGCGCGCCCGATCCGGCTCCACTCGGAGGCTTGGCGGTACGCCTCGTCCGCCACGTCGATGTCCACCCGGAGCGGGAACGTCGGCTCGTACACGGCGAGCGAGCTGCCGAGGAGCCGGCCTGGCCCGGCTGGCGTCTCGACCTCCAGCACCCGGACCACCAGGTCCGTCGGATCGGCCACGGCGCCGTACCAGCCGTCCGGGGAGGTGAGGACCGAGGCGATCACGATCTCGTCGCGGAGGGAGATCTGGCGCACGTCGACCCGGACCCCACCGAGCGGAGTGCCGTCCAGGTGCCGAACCCGACCCCAGACGGTGTTCTTACCGGGGAGTCCGTCGGGGATCCGCTCGGTCGGCCCGGCGCACGACTCGTCGGGTTCGACGCAGATCACCAGCGGTCCTGGGTCGACGGTGGACCTCCAGCGCACGTCCCCGTGCGCGCGGAGCCGCTGGCCGTGCTCCAGGACCCGGATCTCGAGGTCGACCGATCGCGACAGACCGAGCGCGGTGAGATCGAAGGTGAACCCTCCGTCGGGGTCGGTCCGCGTCTCGGCGAGCCTGGCGAACCGCGTGCCGCGCACCGAGCCGAGCTGGATCAGGCGCGCGGCGAGTCGCTGCGGGGGCGAGGTGCCTTCGCGGACCACAGTTCCACGGACGACGGCGATCGGGGGCATTCTGAGGTCCTCGGACGGGGCTGGGGCGCCTGTCTACCGCGGCACATTCTGCACCGGCTACGGCGAACGTGGGACGTCGCGCCCGGGGCGGGTTCGCCGTGAAGGTGCCTCATCGGCCCGACCGGCATCGTCGGCGCGCGCTGGGCGGACCCCGAGAGGCTCCAGCGGACTGGCAGGCCCTCGCTGCGATTCGGGCAGTCGCGCCTGGGCAAGCGGGCAGGGGTCAGGTAGGGTTCGGTGGTGCCGATGGACCCACCAGGCAAGTCGCCGCCCCGACCCGGCACCCTCGGCCGTGACCCCGCGCCGGGCCGCGGTCCGGACGGGTCCCTGCCCGACGGGTTCCGGATCGCCGCGCCGGCGGTGAGCCTGCCGAAGGGCGGGGGCGCCATCGCCGGCATGGGCGAGAAGGTCAGGGCGATCCCGGTGATCGGCTCGGCATCGGTCGGGATCCCGCTGCCGCTCACGCCCGGTCGGGGCGGGTTCACCCCGGCCCTGTCGCTGTCGTACGACTCCGGGGCGGGCAACGGCCCGTTCGGGCTCGGGTGGCGGCTGTCGCTGCCCTCGATCCGCCGC
>JBEBJC010000115.1:0-13640 GCA_040080105.1 Myxococcota bacterium | reverse complement strand
GATCGAGTTCGATCCGCCGTACGACGGGCTCCACGCGATCGCGTTCGCCGGGCCGCTCGTGGTCGGCCCGGACGGCGAGGCCCACCTGGCCGCGTTCAATCCCGCCACGCGCGAGCGGGTCGCGCGGTTCGAGCACGGCGGCGTGACGCGCCTCGTCCCCACCGACCGCGGGCTGCTCGGGTTCCGCCACGGGGTCGGCGAGTGGCTGCGGATCGACCCGACGGCGACACCGCAGATCTCGGCGCGGTTCCGGTGCCCGGGGCTGCGGTCGGCGCGGTGTCGGCCGGCGGGGAGCGGGTGTGCTGGGTCGCGGCGGACGGCGAGATCGTCCTGGCCGACGCGACCTCTGGGGTGGAGCTCCGGGCCATCGCCCTTCGTCCCGGGGCCGAGGCGCGGCGGATCGAGGCAGTGCGAGGATAGGGTCGGCGGGACCTGCATACGCCCGAGTGATCAGGCGTCGCACTCGGCCCACGCGTCGAACCACCGGCGCCCGCCCCCGTCGTACCCGCCGCCCGGGGCGAGATCGAGCTCGAACGGGCCCTCGCCCACGTCGAGCTTCAGCCGCGTGCCACCCGGGGACGACCACCCGCCCGGCCGAACGGACTCGGGGTGCGACGGCGGCACGTCCTGGGACAGGACGAGCTTCCGGACCCACAGGGCGCCGTTCGCGCGCAACTCGATTATGTACGGGTGGCCGTACGCGCCCACCGTCTCTGCGTAGAACTTCAGTCCGACCGGGCTCGCGGCGATCTGCTCCGGGGTCTGGCCGGCCGCGAGCCGGTACCGCACCGCCCCGCGCAGCTTCGCGAACGCGGCGTCCGCCGCGATCATGGGCGCCAGCGTCGGGTCGGCGGCCGCCTCTGAGAGCGGCGCCAGCACGGCGCTGTCCCCATCCCCGTGCTCGCACGGCCCCGACACCGCCCGCATCCGCGCCGTCACGCGCGCGAGGAGGTACCGGCCGACCGGCGCCTCCACGCGACCGTACCACTCCGCCGCCGCCTCCCACCCGGCCAGCGTGCCCTTGGCCTCCCACCCGCACCCTTGCGCGAGCGCGAGGTCGTCCGGCGGCGCGTCCGCCTTCACCAGGGCCGTACGGCCGGCGCACCGGTCGGCCGCGAGCGCGGCGGCGGCGAGCCAGGTGATCACGGGATCGTCAGCCAGCGTGAGGCCAGCACCGGCCGCGACCCGCCCGGCACCTCGCCGTCTGCCTTCGGCAGCCGCTCGTCCACCTGCCCCTCCGCCGATCGACGTACGGTCGGCGACGCGGTGCGACCCGCCCCCAGCGCGAGCGGAGCGTCACGGGCAAACGTCGGAGAACCCGGCGTGCCATCGGATCGGGTCCCATTGCCCGGACGACCCCATCCTGCCGAGGAACACCGCCTGGAGGTCCTGGGTCTCGTCGTTGGCGGTGAACACCCGCAGCGAGTTGCCGGGGACCGGTGCGAAGGCGTACTCGTTGACCCCGGTGAGACGCATCGCCCACCCGCGGATCGTGAACGCGGTCTCGCCGAAGCACTTGGCGGCCACGACGATGTCGCCCCCGTACTCCCACAGCGCGAACGCGTGGTCGGCGGCGAGGACGATCTGGGGGGCAGACACCGCGCCAGTCACGTCCGTCCGGTCGGTCGTCCAATCCGCCGCGGCGTCGCACCCACCCACGTCGATGTCGCAGGTCCAGGTCAGCAGGTACGTGCTGTTGGTCTGGTCCGCCGCCACTGCGGTCAGCAGGTTCTCCGAGTGCGCGAGCACCGGGAATTCGGCCTTGTCGCCCTGGGGGTCCGCGAGCTCGCAGTTCGTGTGGTTGGTCCAGGTGTCGCTGGTGCCGTTGTAGGTGTCGTACTTCACGAACAGGTTGTTGGTGCCTGCGCCTGCGTTGGAGTGGTAGATGGTGTACCGACCTCCGGTCTCGTTGATCACCTGCGAGCAGTGATCGTCGTCGTCTGCCACGTTGCTCGCGATGGGTTGGATCGAGGCGGACGACCACAGGTCGATGTCTTCCTTGGCCTTCGACTTCAGGTCGTCGGTTGTGTCGGCGCCGGCGGGTGTCCGGCTGGTCCAGCACGCGTAGTCGTCCCGCCGTAGTAGGTGTGCATCACCAGCTCGGGCCGGCCGTGCTCGATGTTCGTCGCGCCCGAGCCGAGGCTCGACAGGTCGTACGCGAGCGGGAAATACGTCCGGTTCTGCCGATACATCCCGAGCTGCGCGTAGGTGTGACTCGGCGTGGCCTGGTCTTCCTTGTCGGTCACGTACACGTAGTCGTCGTTGAAGTTGGTCGCGATGGTCGGGTACATCAGCGCGCCGGTGCCGAGAAGGCGGCCCTTCGCGAGGCTCTTCTCGCCTTGGAACGACCCGTCGCAGCCGCGGTCGTAGAACAGGTCGACCCACGGCTCGGGGTAGTTCGTTCCTCCCGTTTGTGCCGGCACCCCAGGATCCGTCGTCACCTCGACCGCGTCGGGTGCGGATCGATCGGTGTGAGTGCTGATGCAGCTGCGGTGCGGCTCCGAACACGACGGGGACAGTGCAGACGGCCCCACGGGGGTACGTAGCGGTCGCCAGACGCGCTATCCCCGGAGGCCGCCCGCGATGGAGTCCTATCCCGCTGCCCAGTTCAACAAGAGTCGAGACGCCTACGACGCAGCCGTCGCCAAGCTCTCTGGCGAGGATGCCGCGGGTCTCGAACACGCCGAGGTGGAGCGGCGGGTGCAGGCGGGCGGGCTCGAGGTGATGCGATGCCTGATGCAGGACCACCTGGACCTGCGCACGGAGCAGGAGAAGGCGAGCCTGGAGCCGATGCGTGGCGCGGACGGGCACCTGCGCACGGAACTCCGGCCGTCGGAGCGCGCGCTCGGGAGCTTGTTCGGCATTGTGGTGGTCCACCGGATGGCGCTCGTCAAGCACGGGGTCGAGGGCGGGCTGCGCCCCCTCGATGCCCGCCTGAACCTGCCGGACGGCCTGTACTCCGCGGGGGTCGAACGAGAGGTCGTCATGGGGCGTCGCGCAGGCCTCGTACGACGCGACGGTCGACAACCTCCACCGCACCACCGGGACCAGGATCGCGAAGCGACAGGTCGAAGAACTCGTCGTCAGGGCCGCGGTCGACTTCCAGGAGTTCTACCTGACCCGGTCGCGGCAGGCCGAGCGGAAGGACCAGCTGCTGATCCTGAGCTTCGACGGGTCGGGCGTGGTGATGCGCCCGGATGGACTGCGAGAGGAGACGCGCAAGAAGGCCGAGAAGTCGAGGAGGAAGCGGAGCACGGCCGAGACTTCGGGGTCGGTCGGCCGAGCGAAGGACGAGGACCACAACCGGAAGCGCATGGCGGAGGTCGCCGCGGTCTACGCCCTGGACCCGGTCGCGCGCTCGCCCGACGACGTCGTGCGGGAGCTGCGGCGAACCGGGCCCCACAAGCCGCGACCGAAGGCCCAGAACAAGCGGGTCTGGGCCAGCGTGGAGCGTTCGATCCTCGACGTGGTCGACGACGCCTTCTACGAGGCGCTGCAGCGAGACGAGGCGCGTGAACGCCGCTGGGTCGCACTCGTCGACGGGAACGTCGACCAGCTCGCGGCGGTCCGCCGGCTGGCCCGCAACGCCGACGTGACCGTCACCATCGTCCTCGATTTCATCCACGTGCTCGGGTACCTCTGGAAGGCCGGCCAGGCCCTTCAGGGGGACGCGCCCGCCGCGGCCGTGGAGGCGTGGGTCTCGGAGCGGGCCACGAAGATCCTGAAGGGCGAGGCGGTCCTCGTAGCGGCCGGGATGCGACGCTCGGCGACCCGGCGCCGTCTCGAGGGCAAGCGGCGCAAGGCGGTCGACGCAGCCGCGAACTACCTGCTCAACCACAAGGGGTATCTGCGCTACCACGAGTACCTCCGCGACGGCCTACCGATCGCCACCGGCGTCATCGAGGGTGCGTGCCGGTCGCTCGTGCAGGACCGGATGGACATCACCGGCGCCCGCTGGGGCTTGCAGGGTGCGGAGGCCGTGCTCAAGGTGCGCTCCCTTCGTGCCTCTGACGATCTGGACGAGTACCTCGACTTCCACGCCACCCGCGAGCTGGAGCGGAACCACCTCTGCCACTACGACCAGAACGAGCTGATCGACCTGAGGGAGGCCGCCTGAGGGTGCTCACACCGGGGGAGCCGCACCCACGCCCGGGTGGCGAGCCACAGACCAAGGAGCCCGATGGCCATTTCGTCCTCCGCCGAGAAGATCCAGTGTTCATACGCCCCGGAGGGTCAAATGCTACCGGTGTTCCGACAGAAAGGCAAACCGAGGGGCTTGGCAACGCGGCGGATCACCGGACTCGGGTGAGCTCGACGCGCGCCTGGACCACCGACTCGGGGGCGTCGAGATGCGGATCCGCCCACTTGACGACGGCATCGCGAGCCGCGCTCCGGAGATCGTCGCCCAGTAGGCGGAAGGACGGCGTCTCCTTGTAGTCGACCGCTGGATCCACGGGCCTCGCATTCGGGTCGCAGAAGTGGACGTACCAAGTTTCGATCGCACGAGCCGGCACGAGGTATACGATTCGATCGAGGAGGCTCCGCCGCTGGCCGAGAACCTCCTCCACGATGTGGTCCAACTCCCGCCGGCGGGGCTCTGTCGACGCGTCGTCCGCGTCGATCACGACGATCAGCCCGAGGTTCTGTTGCTTGCGCTTCCGGCGCAGCACCTCGACCTCGAGGCGGAACGTCTGTAGGACCCGCGTGGAGTCTCCACAAGGCACAATGCGCTGGCGGCGGAGGCCGAGGTGCTGGATGAGCTGGGTCACGAACTGGCGTTGCGCGTCGTCTTCGACCAGCACGATGACGCGGACCTCAGTCGGCGGCATCCCACCCTCGGGCCAAGAGCTCGGACAGGCGCAGGTCCGGATCTGCCCGCGCCGCGCTGACCGTGGTCGCGCCTCCGTCCTCGCGGTCGAGGATCACCGCGTGGCGCGGACCCAGGAAGTCGATCACTTCGGGGTTGTGCGACGCGATCACCGTCTGCACGCCCGCGTCCGCAGCCGCCGATCCCAATTCGACGAGGAACGGCTGGATCTCGCGCAGGGACAGCCAGTTGTCGGGCTCGTCCAGGGCGAGCAGCTTGGCGGATCCGGGCATGGCGCCGAGCAAGACGTACAGCAGCACGAGGACTTTCTGGCCGTCCGACAGGAGGTCGAACTCCAGCTCCCACCTCCGGTCTCCTACCCGGAAACTCACCACGAGCACCTGGGTCCGTCCGCCACCAGAAACAACTAGGTGCTCGAACCCGGGGATCACCGCCGCGAGTCGGGCCACCGACTCCGCGTCGATGCTGTTCGTCAAGACCAGCGTGCGGCACCAGCTGGGGAAGTCCCGCCCGATGTCATCGGAGAAGTCGCCGTTGTGGCGGCCTGCGCCCTCCATCAACTCCGGCTTCGGACGTACGACCCACAACCCGTCGACGAAGTCCAGGAACCAGTCCACCTCGTCCGACGCACCCTCTTCCCTCCGCTCGAGCACCGCGAGGACCGAGAAATCTCTATTCAGCCCTGGGTAGTGCTCCTCGCGCCCGCCGCGCCTCACCGTGGCCTGGCCGGGAGCGGCCGTCACCACCGGGCCCGCGGGTCCCGTCAGCGACTCCCGATGCACCAGCGTTCGGCCTTCCTGGGCGACCTGAAGCTCATACACTAGCCGGCCGTGCGGGCTGTCCATCTCCAGCCGGATCATCTGCAGGGCTTCGCGGCGGAACCCTAGGGTCTCCCACGAGAACGCCTCCCAGACAGGGGCCCGGCTGACCGTCAGTCGGCGGACGGCCGAGAGGACGTCGAACACCGAGGACTTGCCCGACCCGTTGTACCCGAGCAACAGCGTCTCGCGACCCAGCTCCAGCGAGAAGTCCGTGAAGCACCGATAGTTGTCGACGTACAGGGTCCTTAGCACGATGACCCAGGCTAACCCGTCCTCGGTGGCCGGTGTCAGGAGGCTCGCCGGAAGGTCGATGGGTCACGAGTTCGAGGTCTCGCCGTCGGGCCGCTCCCCTGTGGCGAGGGGCGAAATTCCGCAGGACGGAGTCCGAGGACCGACAAAATCCGCAGGACGGAGTCCGAGGACCAACCATTCGGCGGGATCGGAGCCCGCCGAACGATCGAATTCCGCAGGACGGAGTCCGAGGACCGACAATTCTGTTCTCGGAAGTAGGTTGGCCGAGCAGACGAGGCCGCGCTCAGCGCTCCCCGAACAGCAGGCGCCCCACGCGCACCCAGGTCGCCCCCTCCTCCACCGCGACCGCGAAGTCTGCCGTGGTGCCCATCGACAGCTCGCGCAGGCCGTTCTCCGCCGCGAGCTCGCGCAGGCGCGCGAAGTGCGGGCGGTTCGCCTCCGGGGTCCACTCCGGATCGTCGGGCTGGGGAGGCATCGTCATCAGGCCCACCAGCGACACGCCCGCCACCCCGCGCACCGCCTCACACAGCCCGGGCAGCGCCGCCGGGCTCACCCCGTGCTTCGAGTCTTCGCCCGCCACGTTGACCTCGACGAAGCACGCGATCGGGTCGTGTGCGCGCCGCTTGCCCAGCTCGACCGCGATCTCGAGCCGATCGAGCGCGTGGAACGCCACCGCGTGTCGCGCCACGTACTTGACCTTGTTCGACTGCAGCGGGCCGATCGCGTGCCACTGCAGGTCCTCGAGGTCGACCAGCGCGGCGGCCCGGTCGCGCAGGTCCTGGGCGTAGTTCTCGCCGAACGCGCGCTGCCCGGCCGCGTGCAGCTCGCGGACCCCCTCGAGCGGCTGGAGCTTCGACACCGCGAGCAGCTGCGCCGCGCCGGGATCGCGCCCGGCCCGGAGGGCGGCGGCGGCGATCTGTGCCCGCACGGCGGCGAGGCGTTCCTCGGGTCGGCTCATCGACCGTCGGTAGCCCGGCTAGGTCGACAGGGCCAGCCACGCCACCAGCGCGACCGCCGCCACCACCGACACAGCCGCGATCACCATCGGCACCGGGCCGGCCGCCCACTTGTTCACCGGGGGCGGGTCCTCCGAGTCGAACACCGTGCGCCGGGACAAGATCTGGCCGGTCCGCACGAACCACGAGTCCTGCCCCTCCCTCGGATTGAGCGGGAACGGGGTGATCCGGCTGTCGAGCGGCTCCGGCGTGCTGCCGCGGCGCGGCGGTCCCGCCATCGCGGTGTCCGCGAGGCTCTGGCGATCCGACTCGTCACCCGACCGACCGACCGACAGGGGCTCGAGCCGGGGCCGCTTGCTGCTGGGGTTGGACACGACACCTCCACACCACACCCCTCTTCGAACCATCGGCGGCCGATCCCGTGTCGACGCGGTTACCGAGCCGCCGGAGGTGAAGGCGGGCAGCGGCCGAAATATGCGGGTCGTTCACCGGAGGATCGCCCGATGCCCATTCACGTCATCTTCCTCGAGCCGGGGTTCCCGGCGAACCAGCGGGAGTTCGTCCGGGCGCTGCGCCAGGTCGGGGCGCTGGTCACCGGCATCGGCACCGCCCCCCTGCAGTCGTACGACTCGGAGCTGCAGTCCTGGATGTACGGCTACGAGCAGGTGTCGAGCACCGCCAGCGCCGACGCGATCACCGACGCCGTGCGCCGGATCCAGCAGCGCGGCCCGTGGGTGCACAAGCTCGAGACCACGATCGAGGCGCTGATGTTGCCCGCGGCCGAGGTGCGGCAGCGCACCGGCATCCCCGGGATGACCGTCGAGCAGACCACGCTCGTGCGCGACAAGTACCAGATGAAGCAGTTCCTGCAGGCGCACGGGATCCGGTGCGCCCAGAGCGCCGAGGTGGGCACGGTCGAGGCGGCGCGCGCGTTCGTGGAGCAGGTCGGGTTCCCGGTGATCCTCAAGCCGCTCGCCGCCGCCGGCGCCGCCGGCACCTGGCGCGCCGACGACGCCACGTCGCTGCTGCACGCGATCGGGGAGTCCGGGATGAGCCCGCAGCGGCCGATGGTGATGGAGGAGTACATCACCGGCCACGAGGGCTTCTGGGACACGCTGACCTGCAACGGCCGGGTGGTGTACGAGCAGATCTGCCACTACTACCCGAACGTGCTCGAGGCGATGCGCACCCGCGACTGCTCTCCGATCGTGATGGTCACGAACCGGGTCGACGCGTCGGGGTACAGCGAGCTCAAGGTGTTCGGGCGCAAGGTGTTGTCCGCGCTCGGGCTGGTCACCACCCCCACCCACATGGAGTGGTTCTACGGCCCGAAGGGGCTGTTCTTCTCCGAGATCGGCGCGCGCCCGCCGGGCGTGCGGGTGTGGGACCTGTACTGCGCCGCGAACGAGTTCGACCTGTACGTCGAGTGGGCGAAGGCGATCGTGCACAACGACTGCGACCCGCGCCCCACGCGCCGGTACTCCGCGGGCATGGTCGCCCTGCGGCCGAACCGCGACGGGCGGATCGTCGGGTACTCGGGCGTGGAGGAGATCCAGCGCCGGTACGGCGACTTCCTGCTGCGGATGCACCTGCCCGGCCCGGGCAGCCGCACCCAGCCGGTCGAGAGCGGGTACATGGGCAACGCCTGGGTGTGGGGGCGCCACCCCGACTACGACCTGTGTAAGGCGATGCTCGAGGACGTGGGCCGCACGATCAAGGTGTGGGCCGAGTGACCGTCACCCGTCGTTGTTGAACGGCGACGGGACCGCCACGATCGTGCGCTCGTCGTGCAGCGTGACCCCGTCGCGGTCGGTCACGTCCACGTCGATCAGGGTCTCGACGCCGTCGAGCTGATCGTCGTTGGTGATGTTCAGCAGCAGGCGCCGCCCGATCATCTGGTACACGCCGGGCTCGCCCGGGACCGCGTCGATCCCCTGCTTGTACGTGGACGCGCCCGGCTGGAGCTCGACCGACTCGCCGTCGACGTACGCGTGGAACGCGACCACCGGGTTGTCCACGTCGTCGATGTCGGTCGGGTTGCCCGGCCAGATCCCCTGGACCCGCAGCGACACGTTGAAGTGGTAGCCACCCTGGGGGCCGAAGATCACGTCGACGGGGTCGCCGTCGACCAGCGGCACGAACGTGATGTCGCCCGTGCCGAGCTCGGCGGCCGGGGGCAGATCGGGGCCGGTGTCGCCCGACGCCGACCCGTCGCCTTCGGAGGTGCAGCCGGCCAGCGCCAGCGCGATCAGATGCACATACATTCGCAATCGTCCCCCCGGCGCGCGCACGACTCGCCCGCCCGCGCCTCGACCAGCTCGGTCCAGGTGTCCGCCCCGATGTCGTACCGCCAGGTGTCGTCGAGGTGGTCGCTGCACTCGATGTTGATGCCCTCGCCGAGCCACAGGTTGTCGTGCATCAGCACGAACATCCCGCGGTACCGCCGCTCGGGCGCGGTCGGGTCTTCGTCGGCGAACTCCTTCGGGACCTCGGACGAGATGCCGAGGCAGCCCGGCGACACGATGTTGTCACACGCCGCGTACGGGTCGGCGGTGAGCACGTCGGCGATGTGCACCTTGTCCCACTTCTCGGTCTCGGGGTCGAACGACCACAGGTCGTTCATCGCGCCGATGTCGGCGTGGCCGCCGAACATCAGGTACTGGTCGCGCTCGGCGTCGTACTGCAGGTGCGCGTGGAACCGGGTCTCGGGCGCCTTCGCCGAGCCGTCGTCGAGCTGCCGCCACTCGAGCGTGTTGAGGTCGAGCGCGTAGATGTCGTTGAACGAGCACGAGGTGAAGTTGCCGCTCTGGCCGCCGAACACCACCAGCCGGTTCCGCTTCGAGTCGTACGCCGAGGCGAGGTACGTGCGGGTCGACGGGGCGTCGCCGGTGGTCTGCAGCTGCTCCCACCCCGAGCCGTCCCACGCCCACAGGTTCATGTCGACCACGACCGACAGCGGGTTCGCGTTGAGCGCGCCGCCGAACACGTAGAACAGCCCGGCGGTCGGGTCGTACGCGCCCTCGGGGTAGTACCGCGGCTCGGGCGCCACGCCGTTGCCGTTGTCGAGCCGATCCCAGGTCTGGGTGTCGAAGTCGAACTCCCACAGGTCGTTGTACAGCTCGTAGTCGCCGCTGCCGGCGGTCTCGCGGTACCGGCCGCCGAACACGAACGCCCGGTGGCCTTCCTCGTCGTTCGCGATCGCGTACCGGCCGCGCTTGTGCGGCTGATCGGCGGACTTCACCTCGATCCACCCGGTGCCCGGCTGGAACAGCCAGGTGTCGTTGAGGAACTCCGACGCGATGATCTGGTTCACCACCGGTCCCGCGTTGCCGCCGAACAGCAGGATCGAGTTCGTGGCCTCGTTGCCGACCGACGTGATCTCGGACCGCTTGCTCGGGCGCTCGGTGGTCGTGATCAGGTCGAGGTCGAGCTGGAGCTGGGTGTCGGTGTCCGGGACCCCGGTCTCCTCCCCTTCGTCCTTCCCGTTGCAGCCAGCGGCGAGCGCCAGCGCTGCGATGCTCCAGAACCTCATGGCCCCTCCGAACGCGCATCGTACCATCGGCGGCGGCGACCGTTCACCCCGGCGCGAGCCACACCACCGAGAACGCGACCGCCACCTCGTCGGCGGGGTTCCGGTACGAGTGGCGCTGGTCCCCGCGGAACACCACTGCGTCTCCGGGGTCGAGCGCGTAGGTGTCCCCCGACGCGACGAGCTCGACCCGGCCGCGCTCGCAAAACAGGTACTCCCGCGTGCCCGGGCTGTGGGGGACCCCCTTGATCGCCCCACCCGCCGGGATCTCGAGCCGCTCGAGCTCGAGGCCGGGCAGCGGATCGGGCAGCAGCCGGGTGATCGTGGCGCCCCCGCGCGACCGCGAGCCGAGCTCGTGCGCCCGGTACACCCGCCCGGTGTGGCGGGGCGGACCGATCAGCTCCTCGATCGTCACCCCGAGCGCGGCGGCGATCCGCACCACCACCCCGAGCGTGGGGTTGCCCGCCCCGGTCTCGAGGTGCGCGAGGGTCGCGCGGGGGATCCCGGCCTTCGCCGCGAGCCGCACCTGGGTGAGCGACTGGGCGTCGCGCAGCGCCCGCAGGTTGCGCGCGAGGTGGACCGCGGTCTGGTCGACGTCGTCGGACAATGTGTCCCCGGCGCCCCGTATCACCGAAGGATCGGCCCGCCCCGCACACCCACCGTTCGGAGGTTCCGACGATGCGGTGGATGACGGCGGCGGTGGTGTTCGCGGGCGCGTGCGTGACCCCGTGCGAGCAGCTCAACGAAGACCTGGTGGCGTTGTGGGAGTCGTGTGGGGTCGAGATCCCGGAGGAGCTCGCCGACGGTGGCAAGGGCGAGTGCGACACCGACGCCGACCTCGCCGCGTGCGCCAGCGCGTGTTGGGACGCCGAGGGGTGCCCGGCGGTCGACGGATCCGACCCCGAGGCGTACGACCGGGTGCAGGCCTGCAACGCCGACTGCGCGGTGGGCACCGGCTGAACGCGCTCGGGTTGTGGCGGGGGCCGGGTCGCCGCGCGATGCTCCGGTGATGTTCTGGTGGCTCGCCTGTACGCCGGCCGAGTTGGTGATCGACGAGATCCCGCTCGAAGATCTCGTCCTCGCCAAGCAGTTCCTGGTCCACACGGCCGAGGAGGTGCCCGCGGCGCTGTCCTGTGTGCAGCGCGACGACCCGGAGGAGGTGTTCGAGCTCACCTCCCCCGCGGGCGCCGATCACGGGTTCACCCTGACCGGCCTGCTCGCCGAGACCGACTACGACTGCACGTTCACCGCGGGCAACGCCGTCGCGGCGCGGTCGTTCCGCACCGAGGCGCTGCCGAGCTGGCTCCCCCAGTGGTCGACCGCGGTGACCGATCGCAGCGAGGCCGGCTACACGCTGCTGAACCACGGCCTCGACACGACCGAGCCCGACCGCGAGGCGAAGCTCCTGATCGTCGACCGCGAGGGGCGGCTGCGCTGGTACCTGCGGTGCCCCGAGAACGCGTCGGACCTCGACGCCCAGTACCTCGGAGACGGCCGGATCCTGTACGGCGGCGGCTACTTGATGCCCCCCACGGTGGTCGGGCTGCTCGGGGCCGTGGTGTCGCAGGCGGGGCCGTCCGTGACCGGGGCGTTCCGGTACAACCACCACACCGAGCGGATCGCCACCGGGGAGATCGCCACGTTCAGCGTGGTGCCGAACACCGACGGGACCCACGAGTGGGACGGCTTCGCGATCGAGGTGTTCGACCCGACGTTGTCCGAGCGGACCTGGGTGTGGAACAGCCAGCGCGGGGTCGACGAGGGCTGGCTGCCGTACCTGCCCGACAACGAAGACCCGTACCACGCGAACTCGATGCAGTTCGACGGCACCGACGTGTACGTGAACCTCCGCGCGCTCGGGTGGGTGGTGAAGCTCGACCGGCGCACCGGCGCGCGCGAGTGGACCCTCGGCCCGTACCAGGACTTCGACCTGATCGACGCCGCCGGCGCGCCCGCCGACCCGAGCGAGTGGTTCTGGCGCGCGCACGCCCCCGAGAAGCGCGGCGACGAGTTCTTGTTCCACGACAACGGGGTGGGACGGCCGGCCGGCCGGTGGTCGCGCGCGGTCGCGATGACCGTCGACGAGGACGCCCGCACCGCGCAGGTCACCTGGGAGTACACCGAGCCCGGCTGGTACGAGCCGATCTGGGGCGACGTGGATCGGCTCCCCGACGGCCACGTGTTGATCACCCGCGGGCACTGCGACCACTGCTACGGCGCCGACCAGCGGACCGAGCTGGTCGAGGTCGACCCGACGGACAATGCGGTGGTGTGGCGGCTGACGTTCGCCGACCCGCTCGACGGCGGGTACCGCGCCGAGCGGATCGACGGGTGCGTGTTCCCGAACCGGAAGTCGTGCCCTCCGTGACCGAGCGCTGTCCCCCCGAGCTCCTCGGGCCCGGCGACCTCACCGACCGCGCCCCGTCCGACGCCGAGGTGGTCGAGATCACCTCGGGCGACGACCCGTGGTTCGACGCCGCGTTCGCGCTGCTGTGGGACACGTTCGGCCCGCTCGGCGAGCTCGAGACGGAGGACGAGGTCCGGTCGTTCTTCCTCGACGACCCGTACGAGCCCGACCCGAGGGGGACCTCGATCCGGTACTTCCTGCTCGCAGCGGTGGCGGACGGGCGAGTGGTGGGCGCGCGCGACGGGACCGCGCTCGCGAACCCCGAGTGGCCCGGGGTGTGCGTGGTGTTCCTGTCGCACCTGGTCGTGGCCGCCGCCGCCCGCGGCACCACGCTCGCCCCGCGGCTGCGGGCGGCGCCGCTCGCGGTGGCCCGCCGGTGGTGGCGGGAGCGGAGCGCCCGCGGCGCGCGCGAGGTCGACGACCCCGCGATCTGGTGTGTCGCCGAGCTCGAGTGGCCGAGCGACGCCGCCGGTCGCCGCCGGGCCAGGTGGTACGCCGACGCCGGGTTCCGCCTGGTCGATCCGGAGGTGGTGTGGTGGGAGCAGCCCCCCCTCCGCCCCGGTGACGCCTCGCTGCCGCTGATGTTCGCGGTTCGACCTCCGACGCCCGCGGACGAGGTCGCCGCCGCCGACCTGGCGCGGCTGCTGGCGATGGTGCGCGACGACTTCGCCACGTTCTGCGGGCCCGACCGGCTGTGCGCGATCGACCCGGTGGTCGCCCGCGCCGCGGCCGACCGCGCCGCGCTCACGCTCTCGTGGGCCCGCGGCGACCTGTCCGGGCTCGGGTCGGTGGGAGGTGCGCGGTGATCGTCGTCCGCTGGGCGCTCGGCCGCCCGATGACCGTGCTC
>JBEBJC010000114.1:0-13688 GCA_040080105.1 Myxococcota bacterium | reverse complement strand
CCCACCGCGCGCGCGATCCCCCGCAGGTCGACGCCGGGCCCGAACCCGACCTCGAGCACCTTCTCCCCGGCGGCAGGCGCGAGCAACGACCGAGCCCACCCGCCGCGGCCGCGACCGGTGAGCCCCATCCACAGGCCGGTCAGCGTGCCCCACGGCCAACGGGGGTATTCGATCGGGAGCGCCACCTCAACGCCGGCGGAGGGCGAGCAACAGGACCGCCGCGAACCACCACCCCCGGGGCGCGGCGCCCCCGGCGCAGCCGCACCCGACGTCGGAGTCCTGGGGCGATCCGGCGGGTCGGTCGGCCCCCGGCGGGCCCATCGGCGGCCGGCCCGTGTCGGTGGGCTCGGTGGACGACCCGTCCTCGCCGTCACAGTCCTGGTCCACGCCGTCACTCGGCGGGTCGGCCGCCTCGGGGTGCACGTCGGCGTTCGCGTCGTCGCAGTCTCGACCCACCGGCACATGCTGCTCCGAGGGCGCGCTGCACGCCTCGACCGGGTCCGCGTCGGCGTCGCCCCACAGATCTCCGTCGGCGTCTGGCCACCACGGCACGTCCTCGGTCGAGTCGGGCGTGGTGTCGTCGCAGTCGTCGTCGCGGCCGTTACATTGCTCCACCGCGCCCGGGTGCACGTTGAAGTCCGCGTCGAGGCAGTCCTCGCCGTTGCCGACGTACCCGTCGATCGGGTCACACAGGCCGATCGGCGGCAAGCTCCCGTCGCCGAACCCGTCGCCGTCCGCGTCGGGCCAGTACGGGGCCGAACCGGGCGCGCCGGGCGGGTCGCCTGCGCCGTCACAGTCCTCGTCCACGTCCTGGGGGTCACACACCTCGATCCCGCCGGGGAACGCCGTCGGCTCGGCGTCGTCGCAGTCGCCGGGGGTCCGCGTGGTGTCGGGGGGCGGCCCGCAGCCGGTGTGCACCGGGTCGGTCCCGAACTCGTCGCCGTCGAGGTCGGCGTACCACACCGTGACGCTGGTCACGGTTTCGTCGAGGTCGTCGCAGTCGTCGCCGTTGGCCACCGACGTCCCGGGCGCGGTGCAGGTGGCGACCCAGGTGTTCGGGTCCCCTGCGCCGTCGCCGTCGTTGTCCTCGTACCACAGGCGCAGGTTGTCGGTCGGATCGAGGTCGTCGCAGTCGTCGTCGTTGTCGGCCACCCCTTCACCGGCACATGCCGCCACCGGCGCGTTCGGGTCCCCGAACCCGTCCAGGTCGGCGTCGGCGAACCGGGCGTCGACGGCGCACGCGAGCTCGCACACGTAGCCGTGCGGGTCGGTGCACCTCGCGTTCCTCCAGTCGCCCGCATCCCCGTCCGCGAGCACGCAATTTCGAGGGCCGGCCTGGACCGTGAGGTCGTCGAAGTCGTACGGCGTGCCGTCGGTCCAGGTGAACGGCTGGGTCCCGTCGGTTCGGCGCATCCCGAGCCAGAACAGGTCGGTGGAGAACGACAACGGCGCGATCGCGTCCAGCACCAGCTGGTTCTCGACCGCGTCGTGGATCGAGGCGAGCTGGTACCCGCGCTCGCCGCACCACGCGAGGGCCCCGTCGAAGTCGTCGTCCAGGTCGGCGAACACGAACGTGCTGTCGTCGTCCCACGCGGCCTGGGTGTCCGCCGGGAGCGCCGGCAGGTCGTCGACGAGGCCGTCGCAGTCGTCGTCGGACCCGTCGTAGTCGGAGTCCTCGGTCTCGCCGGGCGCCGCCGTGCTGTCGGCGTCGTCGCAGTCGGGCTCGTCCCAGAACCCGACCGTGAGCAGGCAATCGGGCGTGGCCGCCACCGCGCCAGGGGCGCCGAACCCGTCGCCGTCGGCGTCGACGGTGTACCGGGTCAGCGGTGCCTCGTCGATGGCGCCGTCGAGGTCGTCGTCGACGCCGTTGCACCACTCCGGAGCCGCGTGGGCGGCCGCCCCCAACCAGAGCCAGTGTGTCATCGGGCCAATGTACCTCAGGCTGGGTGGGACCCGCGCAACGCCGCGAGCTGGCGCGCGATCTCGACCCTCGCCGTGCCCCCGAGCGAGGCCCGGCGATCCGCCGCGCCGGCTGGATCGAGCCACGCGCCGACCCCTGCGAGCGACGGGTGGAACCCGGCCCACTCCGCCTCGGTGAGCCCGCCCAGATCGATCCCGCGCTCCTCACACGACGCGACGATCCGGCCCGACAGGTGGTGCGCCTCGCGGAACGGCACCCCGCGGGTCGCGAGCCAGTCGGCGATCTCGGTCGCCAGCGCGAAGCTCCCCCGCAGGTCGAACCGGTCGCGCGCGAACGACGCGGTGGACCACGCGCCGGCGAGCACGCTCGCGCACGCGGTGGTGGTGTTCACCGCGTCGAACAGCGCCGGGCGGTCCTCCTGCAGGTCGCGGTCGTACGCGAGGGGCAGCCCCTTCACCAGCGTCAGCAGCGCGACCAGATCGCCGATCACCCGGCCCGACTTCCCCCGCACCAGCTCGGCCGCGTCGGGGTTGCGCTTCTGCGGCATGATCGAGCTGCCGGTCGCGAACCCGTCGGACAGGCGCACGAACCCGAACTCCTCGGTCGACCACAGGACCAGCTCCTCCGCCTGGCGCGACAGGTGGGTGGCGGCGATCGCACACGCCGCCGCCGCCTCGAGCGCGTGGTCGCGCGCCGAGACCGCGTCCATCGCGTTCGGCACCGGCCGGGCGAACCCGAGCAGCGCAGCGGTGCGCGCCCGATCGATCGGGTGCGGCGTGCCGGCCAGCGCCGCCGCCCCGAGCGGGCACTCGTCCATCCGCGCCACCGCGTCGCGCACCCGCCCGAGGTCGCGGTGGATCATCCACGCGTGCGCCAGCAGGTGGTGACCGAAGAAGATCGGCTGCCCGCGCTGCAGGTGGGTGTACCCCGGGAACAATACGTCTCCGTCGGACTCGACCCGGTCGAGCAGCGCGCGCAGCAGCTCCGACAGCGCCTCGTCGAGCAGGCGCAACCGGCGCACCAGCCACAGCCGCACGTCGGTCGCGACCTGGTCGTTGCGCGACCGCGCGGTGTGCAGCTTCTGGCCGACCGGGCCCGCGAGCTCGGTCAGGCGGCGCTCCACCGCCAGGTGGACGTCCTCGTCGGCGGCGGTGGGGACGAACGCGCCGCTCGCGAGCTCGGCCCCGACCTGCTGCAGCCCGGCGATCAGCGCCCGCGACTCCTCCTCGGTGATGATCCCGACCTCACCGAGCATCTGGGCGTGCGCCATCGAACCTTCGAGGTCCTCCCGCCACATCTGAAGGTCGGTGTCGAGCGACGACGAGAACGCTTGCATGGCGGCCGAGGTGCCATCGGTGAAACGTCCGCTCCAAAGCGCCATGTGCAATCTCCGACGATCTTGGCCGAACGGGTTGCGGTCCGGCGGGAATCACATAATATGTTTTCGCTATGACATGGCGCGAAACGATCCCCGATCTGCTGAAGACCGGGTCCTACCGGACCCAGGGGGAGCTCGTGCGCGCGCTGTCGGAGCACGGCCACCGGGTCGACCAGGCCGCGATCTCGCGCGAGCTGCGCCTGCTCGGGGTCACCAAGGTCGACGGCGCGTACCGCTTGCCGTCGCCGGCGTTCGACCACGCGATCCACAAGTTCGTCACCACCGCGCAAGACTGCCTGGTGGTGGTGGTGACCGAGCCCGCGTGGGCGATGGCGCTCGCGCAGCAGATGGATCGCGCCGGGATCGACGGCCTGCTCGGCACCGTCGCCGGCGACGACACGGTGTTCGCCGCCACCTCCGGGCGCGCCGGCGCCGAACGTCTGGCGAGCTGGCTCGGCGTCCCGTTCCGCCGCTGAACGTCCCCTGGTCTCGAGGTCTGCCGGTCCGTCCCGCAGTGCAGGAGTGTCCCATGAACAAACCCCCCGTCGCCGTCGCCTTCTCCGGAGGTCTCGACACCTCGTGGCTGGTCGCGTCCTACGCGGCCGAGGGGCACCCGGTCACCGCGATCTCGGTGAACACGGGCGCGTGGAACGACGACGGGCTGGTGCGCCTCGCCGCGCACGCCCGCGCGCTCGGCGCGGTGGAGCACGTGGCGCTCGAGGGGCGCGACGCGCTGTACCACGACCACATCGCGTGGCTCGTGCGCGGAAACGTGCTGCGCGGCTCGACCTACCCGCTGTGTGTCGGGGTCGAGCGGGTGGTGCAGGCGCGCCTGTTCGCCGAGGCCGCGGCCGAGCGCGGGATCGCGGTGCTGATCCACGGCTCGACCGGCGCCGGCAACGACCAGATCCGGTTCGACACCGCGCTGCGGTGTGTCGCCCCGGAGGCGCAGGTGGTGGCGCCGATCCGCGACCGGGCGGTCACCCGCGAGCAGTCCACCGCGTGGCTCGCCGCGCGCGGGCTCGGCCCGATGCAGGCCGACGCGGCGATCTCGATCAACACCGGCCTGTGGGGCACGACCGCCGGAGGGGGGTGGACCCACGACGGGTGGGCCGCGCCGACCGCCGGCACCTACGGCACCACCACCGATCCGGCGGCGGCGCCCCCGGGCGGGGTCGACGTGGTGATCGCGTTCGATGTCGGACTGCCGGTCGGGATCGACGGCGACGACACCTCGGGCTGGTCGGCGGTGGCGCGGCTCGGCGAGCTCGGGGCGGCGCACGGCGTGGGGCGCGGGGTCCACCTGGGCGACACGATCCTCGGGATCAAGGGGCGGGTCGGGTTCGAGGCGCCGGCGGCGGCGATCCTGATCCCGGCCCACCGCGAGCTCGAGAAGCTGGTGCTCACCGGCCCGCAGCGGTTCTGGAAGGACCACCTGGGCGACCTGTACGGCCAGCTGGTGCACGAGGCGAAGTACCACGAGCCGCTCGCGCGCGACCTCGAGGCGTTCCTGCTGTCGTCGCAGCGACGGGTCCACGGCGAGGTGCGGGTGCACCTGCAGCAGGGCGTGGCGCTGGTGACCGGCGTTCGCTCGCCGTTCTCGCTGATGGACGTGCAGCAGACCGCGTACGGCGAGCAGACCAAGCTGTGGACGGGCGAAGAGGCCCGCGGGTTCGCGAAGATTCACGGGACCACCCAGTGGCTGGCCGCGCGCGCCCTCGCGCGGGGGGAGAACGAATGAGGATCCACCTCGACAAGATCGCCTCGTCCACCCGCAACGTGTCGCTGGCGCCCCACGTGGTGGTGGGGCCGCACATCCCGGCGGTGCCGGGCTCGGTGGTCGCGGTGCGCGTGCTCGACGAGAAGTCGACGTACAACCAGATCGAGAACGTGCACGGGCGGATGATGACCTACCGCCAGGGCGACGTGGTCGCCGGCGTGCTCGGCAACCGCCAGGCGCTGCGCGGGTACTCCGGGGTCGTGCCCGACGAGGTGCGCCCGGGCGACGTCCTGCACCTGCTGAACCTCGGCGGGGTGATCGGGCGGTGCACCAGCAGCAACCCCGAGGTGGGCCCGGCGGCCCGGGTCGAGGTGCTGGGCTCGGTGCTGGTGTTCCCCGAGCTCGGCCGGCGGGTCGGCAGCCCGGCGAACATCTTCCCGGGCCCGGTCCCGATCGCCGACGCGCTCGCGCCGATGCCGCCGTGTGTGTTCGTGGTGGGCACCTGTATGCACGCCGGCAAGACCGCGGCGGCGTGTGCGCTGGTGCGCGGCGCGTCGGCCCGCGGGCTGCGGGTCGCGGCGACCAAGGTCACCGGAGTGGCGCTGCGGCGCGACACGCTCGAGATGCAGGACAACGGCGCGGTCGCGACCTACACCTTCGCCGACGTGGGGTACCCGTCGACGATCGGGGTCGACGTGGTGCGCGCGGCGCGCGGGTGCCTGAACACCGCCGCGACCCACGACCCGGACCTGGTGGTGGTCGAGCTCGGCGACGGGCTGATGGGCGAGTACGGCGTGCGCGAGGTGATGTCGACCCCCGATCTCGCCGCCGCGGCGCGGGTGATCGTGCTCGCCGCGAACGACCCGGTGGGCGCCTGGGGCGGCGACCTGCTGCTGCACGAGCTCGGGCTGAAGGCGGACCTGATCACCGGGCCAGCCACCGACAACGACGCCGGCTGCCGGGGCATCGCCGCGCGCACCGACGCGAGCCCGGTCAACGCGCGCCGCCAGCCGGACCTGTTCGTGGAGGTCGTGCTGAACAAGCTCGGCATCACCCCCCGCCCGGTCGCGGCCCAGGGGGCGAAGTGAAGGTCGGGGTGGTCGGGGCCACCGGCTACGCCGGGTCCGAGCTGTGCCGGTGGGTGCTCGAGCACCCGTCGCTCGAGCTCGCGGTCGCGGTGTCGCAGCGGCACGCCGGCGCCCCGCTCGCCCGCGCGCTGCCCGGGCTCGCCGGGTGCACCGAGCTGACCTGCTCGGCGTGGGACCCAGAGGCGCTCGGCCGGTGCGACGTGGTGTGCTTCGCGGTGCCCCACGGGGAGGCCGCGCCGCTGGTGCGCGAGCTCGGCGACGCGGGGCCGGTGATCCTCGACCTGTCGGCCGACCACCGGCACGCCCCCGGCTGGACCTACGGCCTGGCCGAGTGGGCGGCGGCCGACATCGCCCGCTCGCGCCGGATCGCCGTGCCCGGGTGCTTCGCCACCGCGATCGAGCTGTCGGTCGCGCCGTTCGTCGGCGCGATCACCGGGCCAGTGTGCGTGGCGGCGGCCACCGGGTCCACCGGGTCGGGCGTCACCCCGTCGGCCGGCACGCACCACCCCGAGCGGTTCGCGAACTTCAAGGCGTACAAGGTGCTCGAGCACCAGCACGTGCCCGAGATCCGCGCCGCGCTCGCGGCGCTCGGGCAAGACGTGTCGCTCGCGTTCGTCCCGAGCTCGGCCCCGCTCGACCGCGGGATCTTCGCGACCTGCTTCGTCCCGGTGGCCGCGGGCGTCGATCCGGCCGAGCGCCTGGCCGACGCGTACCGCGGCGCCCCGCTGGTGCGGATCCGCTCGGGAAGCCCCGAGGTCCGCCACGTGCGCGGCACCGCGTTCGCCGACCTGTCCGCGCAGGCGGCGCCCGGCTTGGCGGTGGTGCTGTGCGCGATCGACAACCTCGGCAAAGGCGCCGCCACCCAGGCGGTCCAGTGTTTGAACCTCGTGTCCGACCTGCCGGTCCACACCGGTCTGCTGCGTGCGGCGTGCCTGCCGTGAAGGAGGGAACCGTGTCCCAGAGCTTCTCCCCCACCGCGATGTACGCCGGGAGCACCACGTCGCAGGACTGGCGCCGGATGCCGAAGTACGTCGGCCACTTGCTCGAGACCCTCGGCTCCGGCCGGGTCCCGCTCACCATCCACTCGGGCGAGGGCGCCCTGCTGTTCGACGCGAACGGCAAGGAGTACTGGGACTTCTACGGCGGCCACGCCGTCACCCTGCTCGGCCAGGGCCACCCGAAGCTGGTCGAGGCGATCGCGACCCAGGCGCGCCAGCTCACGTTCATGACCACCCTCGCCGACGTGCCGGTGCGCACCAAGGCCGCGCACGCGCTGTGCGCGTTCACCGGGATGCCGGTCGCGTGGTTCGTGAACTCGGGCGCCGAGGCGAACGAGGCCGCGCTGAAGATCGCGCGCAAGGTCACCGGCCGGCCGGTGGTGATCGCGATGGAGCACGGGTTCCACGGCCGCACGATGGGCGCGCTCGGGGTGACCTGGGGGTACCGCGACCAGCACGCGCCGGCGCACGGCGAGGTGCGGTTCGTCCCGTTCGGCGACCTGGCGGCGCTCGAGGCCGCGCTCGACGAGCGGGTCGCGGCGGTGATCACCGAGCCCGTGCAGGGCATCGCCGGGATCGTCGAGCCGCCGGCCGGGTGGCTCGCGGCGGTGCACGAGCGGGTCCACGCGAACGGCTCGGTGCTGATCTGCGACGAGGTCCAGTCCGGCATCGGCCGCGCCGGCCACCCGCTGCTGTCGAAGGTGATGGGCGTCGACGCCGACCTGGTCACGGTGGGCAAGGGGGTCGGCGGCGGGTTCCCGGTCGCGGCGCTGCTGCTGTCGGCCGAGCTCGCGAGCACGGTGAAGCCGGGTGAGCACGGGACCACGTTCGGCGGCGGCCCGCTCGCGTGCGCCGCGGTGTCGGCGACCCTCGAGGCGATCGTCGAAGAAGGCCTGCTCGACAAGGCCAAGGCGCTCGAGCAGGCCCTGAAGGCCCGCCTCGGCGCGATCCGCGGAGTGGAGCAGGTGCGCGGCGCCGGCGTGTGGATCGGGGTGGTGCTCGACCGGCCGGCGAAGCCCGTGGCCGCTGCGCTGCTCGAGCGGCGGTTCCTGGTCGGCACCGCGTCGGACCCGGCGGTGCTCCGGCTGTGCCCGCCGGCGGTGACCCCCCTGTACGCGGTCGAGGCGCTCGGCGCGGCGCTCGCCGAGGTGTTGGCGTGAGCCGCTCGTTCCTCGACGGCACCGAGCTCGGCCGGGACGGGTTCCTCGCGGTGGTCGACCGCGCGCTGGCGCTGCGGGCCGGGGCTGCCCCGCGCTCGTTCGCCGGCAAGCGCCTGGCGAGCGTGTTCCTCAACCCGTCGCTGCGCACCCGGGTGTCGCTCGACGCCGCGTGCCACGCGCTCGGCATCCACTCCACGTCGCTGTCGCCCGGCTCCGACGTGTGGAAGATGGAGCACCGCCCCGGGGTGGTGATGGACGGCGACGCCGCCGAGCACGTGGCCGACGCGATCCCGGTGCTGGGTCAGTTCGTCGACGTGCTGGCGGTGCGCGCGTTCGCCGGGCTGACCGACCGCGACGACGATCGGTCCGACCCGGTGTTGGCGGCGTTCGTGCGCCACTCGCCGAAACCGGTGATCAACCTCGAGTCCGCGCGGTTCCACCCGCTGCAGGGGCTGGCCGACGCGGCGACCTGGGTGAGCCACCTGGGCGACCCGCGCGGGCAGAAGATCACGCTCACCTGGGCCCCACACCCGAAGGCGCTGCCGCAGGCGGTGCCGAACCAGGTGCTGCTCACCGCGGCGCTGGTCGGGGCCGACCTCACGATCGCACACCCCGAGCGGTTCGACCTCGACCCCGAGCTGGTCGGGCGGGCGCGCGGGCTGGCCGAGGCGTCGGGCGGGCGCGTGTCGTTCACCGACGACCCCGACGCGGCGATGGACGGCGCGCGGGTGGTGATCGCGAAGAGCTGGTCGGGCTGGTCGGGCTACGGCCGGCGGTCCGAGGAGGCGGCGGAGCGCGCGACGCTGGGGCGGTGGACGCTCGACGGGCAGCGGTTCGGCCGGGCGCGGCCCGACGCCGGGTTCATGCACTGCCTGCCGGTGCGCCGCAACGTGGTGGTCACCGACGAGGTGATCGACGGCTCGCGGTCGTGGACGACCGAGACGGGTGGGCTCAGGATGTGGACCGCGATCGCGCTGCTCGAGGCGCTGCTCGGAGGGGACCGATGGACCGTGTGATCTCGCTGCTCGACGCCATCCCGTACGTGCGGGCGTACGCGGGCCAGACGTTCGTGGTGAAGGCCGGGGGCGAGATCGTGGGCGAGCCGCGGTGGCGGGCCGCGATCGCGCGCGATCTGGCGGTGCTGCACCGCCTCGGCATCGGGGTGGTGCTGGTGCACGGCGGTGGGCCGCAGCTCGACGCCGCCGCCGCCCGCGCCGGGGTGAAGTCGGAGACCGTGGCCGGGAGGCGGATCACCTCACCCGAGCTCATGCGGCTCGCGGTGATCGAGTGGCGCGGCGTGTTGTCGACCGCGCTGGTCGGCGCGCTGCGCGCGGCAGGGGAGCGGGCGGTCGGGCTCGGCGGCGGCGACGGCGACGTGGTCACCGCGAAGCGTCGCCCGCCGGCGCTGGTCACCACCGACGAGGGGGAGCGGCGCGCGGTCGACTACGGCCTGGTCGGCGACGTGACCGGGGTGAACGTCTCCGCGCTGCGGGCGGTGCTCGGGATGCCGGCGATCCCGGTGATCACCCCGCTCGCGGCGGGCGACGGGGAGGAGTTGCTGAACGTGAACGCCGACACGGTCGCGGCCGAGGTCGCGGTGGCGCTCGGGGCGGCGAAGCTGGTGGTGCTCACGCGCTCGCCCGGGATCCTCACCGACCCCGGAGATCCGTCGTCGGTGCTGCACTGGACCGACCTGGTCGAGCTCGGGGAGCTCGAGCAGCGCGGCGCGATCCGGGGCGGGATGCGGCCGAAGCTCGCGGCGATCCGGAAGGCGCTCGCCGGCGGGGTCCCCCGGGTGCACGTGGTCGACGGTCGCCGCCAGGGCGCCCTGCTCGAGGAGGTGTTCACCACCGAGGGCGCAGGCACCCTGGTGGTGACCGAGGCCGACGACACCCCGGCCGAGCCGATGGGCGTGCCGTGACCGACGACCCGGTCGCGCTGTTGCGCGAGCTGGTGGCGATCCCGTCGGTCACCGGCGACGAGCACGCGATCGCGCAGTTCCTCGCCGGGTGGCTCGAGGCGCGCGGGGTCGCGGTGCGGGTCGACGATCGGAACGTCGAGGCCCGGGTCCGCGGCGCGTCCCCCGGGCCCGTGCTGTTGTGGAGCTCGCACCTCGACGTGGTGCCGCCGGGCGAGGGGTGGTCGGCCGATCCGTTCGTCCCGCGGGTCGTCGACGGCAAGATGTTCGGCCGCGGCGCGAACGACGCGAAGGCCTCGGTCGCCGCGATGGCGGTGGCGTTGGTCGCGCTGCACCGCGCGCCGCCGGCGCGGGGCGAGATCGTGTTCGCCGCCACCTGCGAGGAGGAGCGCGGGCGCCTCGGGCTCGAGCGGTTCCTCCCGTCACTCGGGCCGATCGACGCGGCGCTCGTCGGGGAGCCGACCGAGCTGCAGCCGGCGGTGGCCCAGAACGGGCTGCTGGTGCTCGAGCTCACCGCGAAGGGGCGGGCCGGGCACGCCGCGAGACCGCACCTCGCGCTGAACGCGATCGACGTGGCCGCCCGCGACGTGCTCGCGCTGCACGCGCTGAGCTGGGAGCCACCCGACCCGTTCGTGGGCCCGATGACGCTGGCGGTGACCCAGATCGCCGCGGGTCACGCGCACAACCTGATCCCCGCCGAGTGCCGGCTGGTGGTCGACGTGCGCACCATCCCGCAGCTCCCCCCGGCGCAGGTGGTGGAGCGGATCCGGGCCGCGGTGGCGTCGGAGGTGCACGTGCGCAGCGACCGGCTCGCCCCGGTGGCGACCCCGGAGGGGGCCGCGATCCTCGCCGCGGTGTCGGCGGCCCGTCCGGACGCGGTCCCGTTCGGGAGCCCGACGTTGTCGGATTGGGCGCACCTGAAGGGGATCCCCGCGGTGAAGATCGGGCCCGGAATCTCGGAGGTCAGCCACACGGTCGACGAGTGGATCGCGCTCGAGCAGGTCCCGCGCGCGGCGGCGCTGTACGAGCAGGTGGCGCGGCGCTACCTCAGCGCTGGGTGACCTTGTTCGCGGTGCCGGTCTTGCTCACCGGGAGCGCGGGGCTGCCCGACAGGTTCCGCGCCCAGTTCACCTTGTTCGACGACCCCACGACCGTGATCGCCGACACGCCGTCGGCGGTGACCGTGTTCGAGCTGCCTTCGACCTGGAGCGCGCCGCAGCTGCCGGACAGGGTGATCTGCAACATCGAGCCCGTGACCTCGACCCGCTGACCGTCGGAGCAGGTGAAGGTGCGGGTCGCGCCCGAGCCGTCGATCACCAGCGCGCCGCTCGCCTGAGCCACACCGAACCACATCGCGAACATCACAGCCTCCATCGACGCGCCTCGCGTCCCTCCCACCATGCGGCCGCCCCCCGTGCACGCCCACCGTGCAGTTGTGACGGCCTCGCGACGGGTTGCCGGGCCGCCGCGTCGGTGTCAGGCTCTGGCGATGAGCCGCAACGACGAGATCCGGGCCCTGCTGCGCGAGCTCGGTGAGCTGACCGTGATCGACGAGCAATCGCCCACCTCGTTCCGCGCCCGGGCGTACGAGAAGGCGGTGCAGTCGCTGGAGAACGTGTCGGTCGAGCTGGCCGACACCTCGCTCGACGACCTGAAGGCGCTCGCCGGCATCGGCGAGTCCACCGCCGCGAAGATCCGCGAGTGGGTCGACTCCGGGCGGATCACCAAGCTCGACGCCCTGCGGGTGAAGCACCCGAAGGACGTGGTGCAGCTGTCCCGGATCCCCGGCATCGGCCCGAAGACGCTGCACCGCCTGCGCGCCGAGCTCGGCATCACGAACCTCGCCGATCTCGTCGCCGCGATCGACGCCGAGAAGCTCCGGGTGTTGCCCGGCCTCGGCGCGAAGACCGAGGAGCGGATCAAGCAGGGGATCGAGCGGCTCGGCCTGGTGCACGGCGACCAGCGGCTGCCGATCGCCGAGGCGATGGACGAGGCGCTGCGGTGGGTCGACCGGGTGTCCGAGCACCCGGCGGTCACCGCGGTGGTGCCCGCCGGCAGCCTGCGGCGCCAGCGCGAGACGGTGGGGGACATCGACCTGATCGTCGCTACCGAGTCCCCCGACGCGGTGTCGGCGTGGCTCGCGACCCTCCCTGCGGTGCACCGGGTGTTGGTGTCGGGCGGCCTCAAGACGTCGGTGATCGGCGCGACCGGGCTGCAGGTCGACCTGCGGTACGTGCGGCCGGAGGACCTCGGCGCGGCGCTGCTGTACTTCACCGGGAGCAAGGCGCACAACATCCGCCTGCGCCAGCTCGCGATCGACCGCGGGTGGACCCTGAACGAGTACGCGCTCACCGTGGCGTCGACCGGCGAGCGGATCGCCGCCGACACCGAGGAGGCGGTGTACGCGGCGCTCGGCCTGCCGTGGATCCCGCCGCCGATGCGCGAGGACGCGGGGGAGATCGAGGCCGCGCGCGACGGCACGCTGCCCCGGCCGTTCGAGGAGTCGGACCTCCGGGGCGACCTGCACGTGCACACCACCTACTCGGGCGACGGCCGCAGCACCCTGTCCGACGTGGTGCAGGCGGCGGCGGCCCGCAGCTACCGGTACCTCGCGATCACCGACCACGCGGAGAACCTCGCGATCAACGGCATCTCGCGCGACGAGATCGCGCGGCAGGCCGACGAGCTCGCTCGGCTTCAGGAGACCGTCCCTCAGCTGCGGCTGCTGCGCGGGATCGAGCTGAACATCGCGCCCGACGGCTCGCTCGACTACGACCCGGACTTCCGCGCCTCGCTCGACTGGTGCGTGGCGGCGGTGCACACCGCGTACGATCTGCCACAGGCTGCGCAGACCGCGCGGGTGATCCGCGCGATGGCCGACCCCGCCGTGCGGGTGATCGGCCACCTCACCGGGCGGATGATCGGCAGCCGCCCGGGGATCGAGCTCGACATCGACGCGATCCTCGACGCGCTCGCCTCGTACGGGGTCGCGCTGGAGATCAACAGCGCGCTGCCCCGCCTCGACGCCGCAGCTCCGGTGCTGCGTCGCGCGGCCGATCGCGGCGTGCTGTTCGCGCTCAGCACCGACGCCCACCACGTGTCCGAGCTCGGCCGGACCCGGTGGGGCGTGCGCCAGGCCCAGCGCGGGTGGGTCGATCCGGACCGGATCGTGAACACCTGGCCCCGCGAGCGGTTCGACGCGTGGCTTGCACATCGGCTGCCGTCTGTGTAGGATGAGTGTGCTCGCGCAGCCCCGCGCGCCCGAGGCATCGCCGACGATGTGGACGATCCCCACCTGATTCACCCGGGACGCTGACCGCGCCGACCCCCACACGGGTCGGTGGGTCGCCCGTCTCGCCCGCGACCGGACTCCGATGGGTCCGGCCGTGCCCGCGTGTCTCTCGTCGAGGGTCCCATGTCGCGCAACGTGTAGCTCCAGCTGCAGGTGGGCCAGTCCCGCCGCTCGTCCGTCCGACGTCCTCGCGCCGTCGGCACCGTCCGAACG